>JAYTXG010000032.1:0-10944 GCA_043743375.1 Sphingobacteriia bacterium | reverse complement strand
CTTCCTGATTCAAAACTTACTCTGATTCCATTTAAATCTACTGATTCAATAATGCCGGGTGTATATGCAGGTATTACTATTTCATTGATTTTCTTTCCATTAATAAATTTGATGGTGCCTGAAGAAACTTCTGCTTTTCCACTGTCTGCATTGCGAGTTAAGATTAATTTTTGATCAATATAAAATTGAACACGCTTTGGGTCAACATTATAGGCAGCAAGCTTCATTTGCAATTCTCTAGACCACGGCACGAATTGACTTTTGTCTATTGCTGGAGCTGCTGGTGTAAAGGCATTTGTGGTACTTGGTGGAGCACTGCTTTTAAAGTATCCTTTTGAACTAGTGTTTTTACTACTTGAACAACTAGATACGACTAAAGACCCAATTAATACAAAGCCAATTAAATAATAATTAATTGTTTTCATTTTTTTAAGTTTACGGATGTGGACAATAATCATTCAATTTTTGCATTTTACCGTGGTGTCCTCAGCTCAGCTGTTTGACGGTCTTACATAATATTGTTTGTTTGTCCTTTGGCAATTCAGGGTATTAAAAATACGGATGATTGAAATTCGACTATTTTTCTATAAATCTCTTTATTCTCTTTTTACAATTTTTTTTTTTTGTAAAACTTTTAGTTGTTACTTTTTCAATTTTAATGAGTAAGTATTTGATTTTTAGCTATTTATGCAAGAAAAAGTAGTTGTTTTTTTGTTTTTCCGTAATTTTACTATTTCATATTTTATTATAAAATAACTACAAGTTTGTACTCATATTGGTTGAATTATTAATATGCTGACTTATTTTTTGGATGAAATCATCCATCTTTTCATAAACTTCTATCATATTTTTTTTTTCTTTCTTCGATAATTGATCATAACTACCTGAAACTGTACTTTTAAACCAATCCCATAAAAGTTTTCTCCACTCTTCGGGGCTAGCAAAATTCAATAGATGATCTATTTCATTTGCTAAATTAGCAGATTCATTATTATCCATTCTTTGATAATTTATGGGTTAATCGGTGCAGATTATATTGCGATAATGTGATATAAGGTTATTTGTTTTTTGTAGACACCGTTAAATAAAAACAAATTCAAGTATTTGCCGTATTGTGGGAAATACTATTTTTTTCTTTTTTCGCAATTATATAATTGCAATTTGATTTTTTTTGTAATAGTAATCAATATTTATTCGACTTTTTTCTAACGTATAAATACCTAATGAGGTTATTAGACAGATTATATCAGTACTTAGAACTTCAAGTTATTAGCGCTTACGCTTTTGAACATAATTGTGGATTATCTAATGGTTACTTGGGAAAACAATTTAGGGGTAAAGGAAGCGTAGGTTCCGCAGTATTAGAAAAAATTAAAATGCAGTACCCCGAATTAAATATTTACTGGCTAATTACTGGTGAGGGTAATATGACGAGCAAAGTATATACCCAATCAAGTAGTTTTTCTATTTTTAATGTTGAAGAGGAAGGTAATAATATTTTTCAACTCCAATCAGCATTAATTGAAGCTTTAAAAAAACAGGTTATTAATTTAGAGCAAATTGTTGCAGATAAAGAATCAATCATTTATTTATTAGAAAAATCAACTCGGTAGTAATAAAAGAAAACCCCCATTTGATTTTCAAATGAGGGCTTAAGATTATTTAATTAGTAATTATTCAGCATAAGAAGAAACTGGTTCACAAGTACAAATTAGGTTTCTGTCGCCATGTGTATTATTAACTCTGGCAATACTTGGCCAGAATTTATTTTGAGTAACATAATAAAGCGGAAATGCCGCTTCTGTTCTACTGTATGGATGTGTCCACTCATCAGCGCAAATAATAGCTTGAGTATGAGGTGCATTCTTTAAAGGGTTATCAGTTTTATCATACTTTCCTGACTCTATTGCTTTTATTTCATCGTGTATGGAAATCATTGCATCACAAAAACGATCTAATTCAGCTTTATCTTCACTTTCAGTTGGTTCAATCATTATTGTACCCGGAACTGGGAAACTCATTGTTGGAGCATGAAAACCATAATCAATTAATCGTTTTGCTATATCTTCTGCCTCAATTCCTACTGTTTGTTTAAATGGCCTAAGATCAACAATAAATTCATGTGCACAAGTTCCATTTTTACCAGTGTACAAAATTGAATAATACTTTTCTAATCTTGCCTTCATATAATTGGCATTTAATATAGCATATTCTGTTGCCATTCTAATGCCATCAAAACCTAGCATTTTTATATATCCATAACTGATTAGCAAAATACTTGCAGACCCAAAAGGTGCAGCGCTTACTGCTAAATCACTTTTGTCGTATCCAAAAATATGGCCGGGTAAAAAAGGAGCTAATTTATCATTCACGCAAATTGGTCCCATTCCTGGTCCGCCTCCTCCATGTGGAATTGCAAAAGTTTTGTGCAAGTTAAGGTGGCAAACATCTGCACCTATCATGCCCGGACTAGTTAATCCTACCTGAGCATTCATATTTGCACCATCCATGTAAACCAATCCACCATTCTCATGAATAGTATTACAAATGTCTTTAATGGTTTCTTCAAAAACACCATGTGTAGAAGGATAAGTAACCATCAAAGCACCTAAATTTTCTTTATGTTGAATTGCCTTACTAGTTAAATCTGTAAAGTCTATATTTCCTGCTTCATCACATTTTACTACAATTACCTTAAACCCTGCCATTACTGCACTTGCAGGGTTTGTTCCGTGGGCACTAATAGGAATCAATACAATGTTTCTATAATTTTCATTTCTATTTTGATGATATGCTCTAATAGTTAACAAGCCTGCATATTCTCCTTGTGCACCGCTGTTCGGTTGTAAACTACAAGCAGTAAAGCCTGTAATGGTACACAGGTAATCATTTAATTCTGATAATATTTGTTGGTAACCTTCAGTTTGATTTAAAGGAACAAAAGGATGTAATCCACCAAATTCTGGCCAGCTTACTGGAATCATTTCTGAAGCTGCATTCAATTTCATTGTACAACTTCCTAAACTAATCATACTTGTATTTAAAG
Organism: Sphingobacteriia bacterium; assembly: GCA_043743375.1. Lineage (GTDB taxonomy): Bacteria > Bacteroidota > Bacteroidia > Chitinophagales > Chitinophagaceae > Sediminibacterium. The sequence goes on along the minus strand of JAYTXG010000032.1, from coordinate 7,898 downwards.
CAAGGTCTTTATTCTCTAGTTGTTTAATATAACGCATCATCTGACTTTCACTTTGATGGGTATTAAATACTGGATGAGATAAAAAACTACTTGTTCTATTTAATGATGAAGGAATATTTATTGAAGAAGTAGATACCGATTCAATGGTTAGATTCTTACCTGTACTTTTTTCTGTAATGGTTTCAAATATTTTTAAAATAGTGTTGGCAGCTTCAATTGAAGTTGTTTCGTCTATACTTATTCCAATTGAGCCATCTTCAAAATACCTGAAGTTGCAATGATGTTGTTCTGCAACATTTTTTACTTTTTTTGCATCAATCCCACTTATATGAAGTGTATCAAAAAAATGGATGTTGGTTTGTTTTAGTCCAATTAATGTTAACGATTCCGAAATTGCAGAAGCTATCGAATGAATTCTTAGAGCAATATTTTTTAATCCAATTGGGCCATGATAAACTCCATACATAGCGGCCATATTAGCTAACAATGCTTGTGCTGTACAAATATTGGAGGTTGCTTTTTCACGTTTAATATGTTGCTCCCTTGTTTGAAGTGCCATGCGTAGTGCTCGGTTGCCCTGGGCATCAATACTTACTCCAATTAATCTTCCTGGCATGCCCCTTTTAAAGTCATCACTAGTTGCAAAGAAAGCAGCATGGGGTCCACCATAACCCATTGATATGCCAAAACGTTGAGCCGAGCCTATGGCCACATCTGCGCCTAGTTCTCCAGGAGGAGTTAGTAAAGTGAGTGCCAATAAATCTGTTGCCAGAATTGCATAACCATTCGCTTCATGCACTTTTTTAATAAATGCTTGATAGTCTTCTACTGATCCATCATTAGCTGGGTATTGTAATATCCCAGCAAAAAAAGTTTCATCTATATTAGCTTCTTGGTATTTGCCATTTACTATTTCTATTCCAATAGGAGCAGCCCTAGTAATGAGCACTTGTTTTGTTTGAGGGAAAATATTTTCATCAACAAAAAATTTTGGTTTGGTTATCTGATCAGTTTTATTAGCCTGATGAAACAACATCGACATGGCTTCAGCAGCAGCAGTTGCTTCATCTAACAAAGAAGCATTGGCCATTGGTAAGCCAGTAAGATCTGTTACCATTGTTTGAAAATTCAACAGGCTTTCTAATCTTCCTTGCGAAATTTCTGCCTGATATGGGGTATATTGGGTATACCATCCTGGACTTTCAAAAATGGTTCTTAAAATTACACTTGGCGTAATAGTGCCGTAATATCCTTGTCCTATGTAGTTAGTGTATAGTTTATTTTTTGAGGCAACTAATTTTAGTTGCTTTAGGTATTCAAACTCACTAATAGCAGCAGGTATCGATAAATCTGATTTGATTCTGATGCTATCAGGAATAGTTTTGCTTATGAGTGATTCTATACTAACTTCTTTAATTGTTTCCAGCATTTTACTCAAATCGTGTTGATTTGGCCCGATATGACGCTGTTGGAATTGGTTTGATTGTTGCTCGAATAAGTTCATAGGTAAATCATATATTTTAAGTGCCTTAAAGGTACGATGATATAACAAAATTTTATTCATTTTGTTGACGGTGGGGAAAGCTTGTGAAGTGTTATTTTAACTTTTTTTTCTCCATTTCCCTCAGTTGAGCGCTTGTTTGCCTACTACCATCATGGCTCCATCCTGGGGCAGCAAACAAATAATTAAGTCGCTCTTTAAATGAAATATTTGGTTGCGCTATATCTTTATAAATAGCCTGCCATTCATGAAAAATTACTTTTAGAGGGTTGTTAGTTTGTATATTTTTTGTGAGTCCATATTGAATTGGCTCGTAATCTTTTGAAGCTAATTCTAGCTGAAATGTGCCAAAAAGCTTATCCCAAATGATTAAAAACATTCCCATATTTTTATCGAGATATAGCGGATTTGATCCGTGGTGAACCCGATGGTGAGAAGGGGTTACAAAAAAATGTTCAACCCATCCCATTTTATGAATTTGTTCTGTATGTATAAAAATTCCCCAGATTTGAGTTGCAGCATATACGAATAAAATATCGATAGGTCTAAAACCCAATAATGCCAATGGAATAAAATAAATAAATCGATAAAGCGGCTGAAATACAGAAGACCTGAAACCAACAGTAAAATTCATCAACATACTGCTATGATGGGTCACATGAACTGCCCAAAATAACCTTACTTGATGATCAAATCTATGAAGCCAATAATATAGGAAGTCCTCGGCAAGAACCAATGCTGTCCAGTAAAAAATGCCTTCATTTATAGTAAAGCTAGACTTTAAATAAAAGAACTGCAAAACCACCATATATACCAATCGGAATAATAAGTCTATACCACCATTCAAAAGCATTAAGTAAACATTGGTAACTGTGTCTTTAAATGAATATGATTTACGGAGTTGCAGATGGGAGAGAACCAATTCTGCACCAATTATAAAAAAATATATTGGTGTAGCAATTAAAATAAGCCATTGTTCTCTGATTGAATCCATAATTTTGATGCTTACTTTGATATGCAAAACTAAAACATGCATACCAATTTTAATTTTTTAATACATTAAATTACATAAGTGGCAGAAGATTTATTATATAATTGGGAGAAGAAAAGTACGGAGCATCAAAAGCTATACAAGAACTGGCTAAGTAGAGCCGATAAGAAAAAAGTGCTAAAAGTATTGCCAGATTTGCATGAAGCCGCATTTGAGCAAATCGACTGTTTAAAATGTGCCAATTGCTGTAAAAATTATTCTCCAAGGTTTAAAATGCCAGATATTAAGCGAATTAGTAAGCACCTTAATATGAAAGAAACGGCTTTTATTGATACTTATTTATCTAGGGACGCAGAAGGCGATTATGTTGTTAAATCTACTCCTTGTCCATTTTTAGGTGAAGATAATTTTTGCACTATATACGAGAAAAGACCATCAGACTGCCACCGGTTTCCATATACAGATGAAGATATTCTTTTTAAGCGGCCACTGATTACATTAAAAAATTCTAGTTTTTGTCCGGCCGTATATTTTGTATTAGAAAAACTTATTAAATCGTAGTAAGTTCTTCATAAGCTGCCAAAATACTTCTTTCTGCACCAGTAGCTTTCCAACTAACTCCCGGAATCTCTTTATTTTTGATGATTTCCTCTTTGGTTTTACCTGATTTAATTTCACCTTCTACAAAAGCCAATAATTTTTGCAAATAATCTTCAAAAGCAATAATATCCTGTTGGTTACCAGTAACTTTTTCTGTATCTGCAGCATGCCCAAAAATAAAAATAGTTTCATTATCAAACTGGCTTCTTGTTTTTTGTAAAACAGAAATCCAACTTTTAATGGAAGCTCCAGAACTCCTGTCAATAAAAGGATGTATTTGATTGAAAAGCAAATCACCCATATGGGCAATATTGGCATGCTCAAAATGGATAATAGCATCGCCGTTTGTGTGCGCTGCTCCAAAATAATGTGCTTTTATTTTTTCTTTACCAACTTTTTGTTTCCAACTATTACCAAAAGTAATATCTTGATATAATTGCTTGTCTGCGGTTTTGGCTTCTGTTACACGCTTATAATTGGCTAAACAATTTTCATGACCAACTACATGCTCCACTTTGCCTTTGAATGAAATATTTCCTCCTGTGTGATCACCATGGTGATGAGTATTAATCAACAATTTGAAAGGCATTTCTTCATTTTTTCTTAACTCATCAATTAAATGCTGGGAAGAGTCGGGAAATTGCGAATCAACAACTACATAGCCATCTTTAGACTGATAAAAACCAATAGTTCCTCCTCGCTCTGTAAAAATTCCAATATCACCTCTTAGCATTTTTATTTTGAAAGGAGATTGTTGAAATAGTGCACCAAAAATATTTTTTGAAGACAATGAAATTGCTCCTACAGTTAAACCTGTATTGCGAATGAAGGATCTACGTTGCATGGTATTTTATTGTTTGATTAAATTAATAGTCCATTTTTCTTAAAGTTGGTGCTTTAAACCAAGTTGAAGTTACCACTAAAATTGTCATACATCCTCCAAAAATAACCGAAGGTATTACGCCTAATAATTTAGCGGCCATTCCACTTTCAAATTGTCCTAATTCATTACTGCTATTAATAAACATAAAGTTAACGCTCATTACCCTTCCTCTCATGTGATCTGGTGTTTTCATTTGTACAATTGTTCCTCTAACAATCATACTTATACCATCTAAAATTCCGCTAATAACCAATACAGAAAAGGATAGCCAAAACAGTTTTGATAATGCGAAAACAATGATGCATAATCCAAATCCTCCAACTGCTAGTAATAGTTTTTTTCCTTGCCCTGATCTTAATGGGAAAAAGGTAAGGATTACAATAATAATAATAGCTCCAATATCAGCAGCTGCATTTAGCCATCCAAATCCAACAGCCCCAACCTTCAAAATGTCTTTTGCAAAAACTGGAATCATTGCTACAGCTCCTCCAAAAAAAACGGCAAATAAATCGAGCGAAAGTGCACCTAATAATTCTTTGGTTTGATACACATAAATAAGTCCCTCTTTTACACTATCCATACCAGTTTTTGCTCCACGTTCATTCAAAGCAGGTTTTGATTTTAATTGATTCAAAAATAATAATCCAATCACGATCATGCAACAAATAATAATTAATGAATTGGTATTACCAATAAAAGCGATTAAAAAACCAACTGTGGCGTGCCCAGAAACAGAAGCTGATAACCATATTCCTTGGTTCCAAGTTGTTGCATTTTGTAAATGATTTTTTGGTACAATACTTGCTAGCATGGTTCCAAAAGTAGGACCAGTAAATGCCCTTATAATTCCTGTTAAAAAAATAATGATATAGATGCCAAATGCAACCCAATTTTTACTTAATTGTGCAGTACTAAAATTGGTTGATAGCAATAATAATAAAAGTGCACAAACCAAATAAAAGCTGATACCTTTTAATAAGAGTTTTCTTTTTTCACTGATGTCTATAATATATCCTGCATACAATGAAAGTGAAACTGCTGGAATTACTTCAGCCAATCCTATAAGGCCTATTGCAAAAGGTTCATTTGTTAGTTCATAAATCCACCAACCCACTAAAGTGCCCAACATCCTTAATCCCATGATGAAAGAAAACCTTCCCATCATTAAATGCCTAAATTCTGCAATTCTCATTGCAGCAAATGGGTCTTTTTTATGTTGAACAATGTTCATGTATACTTTATATATTGTTTAATTAAGGTAATGTAAAATAATGTTGGCCATGTTCATAATCCTTTTCTAAGGCGTCTAAAACTACTTTTAAGTGTGCTTCATTTCCTTCAAAATCGGCATTACTAGCATCTATAAATAGCGTTTTTATGTTATGTTGTTTGATGTAATTGGTGTAAGTTTCTTGAATATTAAACAAGTAATCGTCAGGTATTTTTTGTTCAAAAGACCTGTTTCTTTTTTTAATATTCTGTTGAAGTTTATTTACAGGTGCATGCAAGTAAATTAATATGTCGGGGAAAACCAATTGCTGGTGAATTATTTCAAATAATTTTTGGTATAATCTAAATTCTTCTTCTGGTAAATTTACTTTGGCAAAAAGCAAACATTTGGTAAATAAATAATCCGATACGGTAACCGATTGAAACAATTCTTTGGTGTGAACCATATCTTTAAGCTGTTTGTATCTTTCCGCCATAAAAAATAGTTCTAGTGGGAAAGCATATTGTTGCGGGTGTGCATAAAATTTTGGCAAAAATGGGTTTTCTGCAAATTCTTCTAAAATTAGCCTTGCATTTAACTTTTTTGCAAGCAAATTCGCCAAAGTGGTTTTGCCTGCACCAATATTTCCTTCTATTGTAATAAATTGATGCTTCATAATTAATAAAGAAAAGATTCAAAATCAACCTTGGTTATACAGTTTAGATGGTTTTTTTTGCACATTGCTGATATCAGTGCATTCCAATAATAGTGCTTTTATCGTTTTCTTCAATATCGGATGAACAAAATTCGGAGCAATTTCAGCTAAAGCAGTTAAAGCAAACCTTCTTTCCGGTAAAGAAGGATGCGGTAATTTTAATAATTGGCTATCCATAATTATTTGATTGAAGAGCAATATGTCGAGGTCAATGGTTCTTGGCCCAAATTTAACTGTTCTAATTCTCCCCATTTTTTCCTCAATTTCCAAAAGTGTTATCATCAAATCTTCAGGTGTAAGTAGTGTTTCTAAAGCAATTGCTTGATTTAAAAAGAAGGGTTGTTCCTTAATTCCCCATGGAGCAGTTTCATAAACTGCTGATTGTTGAACAATTTTACCGCGCTTTTGGTTTAAATATGCCTTAGCTTGATCGAGGTAAATTTCGCGTTCACCCAGATTGCTTCCGATAAGTAAATAAGCTGTATGCATAGTTGGTAGTATAAGAAGGTTCAAATATCTTTAATTAATAATTGAATAATATATTTTTATGAGAGGTTTTTTTAAAATAGTCTTTGCCACTTTACTTGCCCTAGTTTTATTTACTGTAATTGGCATTTTTGTGTTGATAGGAATTGTTTCTAGTGCTGCTTCGGCCGACAAACCATCAATTGGTTCAAAAGCTGTACTTGTGTTGAATTTAGATCGACCATTTAAAGAGCAACATCAAGAAGATCCATTTTCCACATTTTTAAAAGATAGTGAAGATGATGTTCCTTCTTTATTTGAAACCATTCGATTGATTAATCATGCGAAAACCGATACTGCAATAAAATGCCTTTACATTCAATGTGCTAATAATACCAATGGATTTGCTACGAGTGAAGAACTGAGAAAAGCAATTCTTTCTTTTAAGAAATCTGGGAAGTATGTATTGGCATATGGAGAAGTGATTTCCCAAAAAGGATATTATATTGGTAGTGTTGCGGATGCAATTTATTGTAATCCACAAGGGGGAGTTGAGTGGAATGGATTCTCTTCAAATATGGTATTTTTAAAAGGGATGCTCGATAAATTAGAAATACAGCCTCAAATATTTTATGCAGGAAAATTTAAGAGTGCAACTGAGCCATTGAGAGCAACTCAAATGACTGATGCTAATAAATTACAAACAGGAGTTTGGTTGGGTGAATTGTACACACATTTTATATCAGCTACATCAATCTCAAGAAAAAAGGATAGTACAATTTTTAGAAATTTAGCTATAAATGGTTCAATCCAAACAGCTTATGATGCAGCACATTATGGTTTAATTGATGGGGTGAAATACGATGATGAAATAAAATCAATTTTGTTGAAAAAATTATCAATGGATGAAAGGGCCAAAATAAATTTTGTTTCTATCGGAGATTATAAAGCATCAGTTGAATATAAAAAAACAGGCGAAAGTAAAGTTGCATTGGTATTTGCAAGTGGAGATATTGTTTCAGGGAATGGATCTAACGACCAAGTTGGAAGTGATAATTTTAAAACTTTATTACGAAAAATTCGATTAAATAAAGATATAAAAGCAGTAGTATTTAGAATTAATTCTCCTGGCGGAAGTGCTTTGGCAAGCGAAGTTATTTGGAGAGAGTTGCAACTCATGAAAAAAGAAAAGCCTGTAGTAGTAAGTATGGGGGATGTAGCAGCTTCTGGCGGGTATTATATTGCTTGTAATGCAGATTCTGTTTTTGCAAATGCAAATACTATAACGGGTTCTATAGGGGTTTTTAGTATTGTACCCAATATGCAATCTTTTTTTAAGAATAAAATTGGAATTACATTTGATGGAGTAAAAACAGCACCTTATGCCGATATGGGAAGCATCGACAAACCTTTAAATGAGATTGAAAAACACTTTTTCCAATCATCTGTAGATTCTATTTATTACACATTTAAAACTAGGGTTTCAAATGGCAGAAAAAAATCAATGGATATTGTTGATAGCATAGCTCAGGG
>JAYTXG010000031.1:0-2509 GCA_043743375.1 Sphingobacteriia bacterium | reverse complement strand
TATAGCTTCTTTTACTTCAATATTTGAAAGCATTAAGTGTACCATTGAAATACAAGTATTCAATTCTGTAAAAGCCGGAAAAATATGTTCTTTTAGTAGTTGCAAATCACGTTGATACCCAGAAGGCAAATTCGTAGTCATCATAGCAATCTCATTCGGCAATGCTTTTAATCGATTGCAATAAGACCGAACTAATTCAAAAACATCTGGATTTTTTTTGTGAGGCATTATGCTTGAGCCAGTGGTTAACTCTGAAGGAAAGGAAACAAAAGCAAAATTTTGATTTAAATACAAGCACATATCCATGCTTAATCTTGCTAACGTATCAGCAATATTTGCTAAAGAAGTAGCTACAATTCTTTCTGTTTTACCCCTACCCATTTGTGCATATACAACATTATAATTCAATTCTTCAAAACCTAATAAGGTTGTTGTAAGGTTTCTATTAATTGGAAATGAAGATCCATAACCAGCTGCAGAACCTAATGGATTTTTATTTACCACTCTATAAGCAGCTTCTAACATTATCATATCATCAACCAAACTTTCTGCATAAGCGCCAAACCACAAGCCAAAAGAGGAAGGCATTGCTAATTGCAAATGTGTATATCCTGGAAGTAAATAATTCTTATATTTCTCGCTTTGAGCTTGCAATAGATTAAAAAGCTGATGAGCATTTTGTACCAATAAATTAATCTCAGAACGCATAAATAATTTAATATCTACTAGAACCTGATCGTTTCTGCTTCTGGCACTATGTATTTTTTTACCCGCATCTCCTAACTTCTCCGTTAATAAAAATTCAACATAAGAATGTATATCTTCTACACCTTCGGGAATTGCAAAATCAGGAGCAATTGTTTTTTGGTAAATAAGTTGTAATTCTTGCACTAGCAATTCAGCATCAGATTCGTTCAATAATCCAACAGTGGCAAGCATTTTAGCATGTGCAATAGACCCTAACACATCAAATGGAGCCAACAATAAATCAAATTCTTTGTCCCTACCAACGGTAAACTGCTCTACTAATTTAGATGTGCTCGTATTTGCTTTGCTCCACAATTTCATAGAATATTATTTAATAAATTAATATACAAATCAATTCCTTGTTCTATTTCGATAAGATAAATAAACTCATCAGCAGTATGACTTCTAGCACTATCACCAGGACCGATTTTTAGTGTTGGGAATAGCATCAATGCTTTGTCGCTAGTAGTTGGACTACCATAATATGACCGCCCTAAAGCAATCCCCGCTTTTACAATTGGATGGTCTAGTGATATAGAAGTTGATCTGAGCCTTGTACTTCTTGGAGTTATTGTTGAGATAATATTTCTATTAATCACACCAATTATTTCTTCAAAAGAATACAATTCATTTACTCTAACATCAATTACAAAGTTGGCACTTGCCGGAACAACATTATGCTGCTTATTTTCTGTTTGAAAGGAAGTAACTGTCATTTTTACTTCCCCTAATAATTCACTCACTTTATCGAACCTATAAGAGTTAATCCAATTTATATCTTTTATTGCTTTATAAATTGCATTGTCGCCTTCATTTCTAGCAGCATGCCCTGCAACACCCACAGTTGTAGCATCTAATACCATTAAACCTCTTTCTGCAATTGCCATTTCGCATAAAGTTGGCTCTCCAACTATACCAAAATCAATAGACGGTATATGAATTAATAAAGCTTCTATTCCGTTATTGCCAGATATTTCTTCTTCTGCACTTGCAGCAAAAACAATATTGTATTGTAGATTTTGTTGAGGATAGAAATATACAAAGGTTGCTAGTAATGATACCAAACAACCGCCAGCATCATTACTACCTAGTCCAAACAATTTTCCATCTAATTCTGTCGGCATATAGGGATCTAGTGTATACCCTTTATTAGCACGAACAGTATCATGGTGAGAGTTTAATAAAATAGAAGGTTTAGTTGAATCAAAATACTGATTGGTTGCCCATACATTATTTAATAGGCGATTAACTGGAATTTTTTGATCGTTAAAGAACTGTACAAGAATAGCAGCAGTATTATCTTCTTCTTTACTAAAAGAAGGAGTAGCAATCAGTTGTTTTAATAATTTAACTGCAGATTTATATAAAAGAGATTTATCCATTTAATATAGTTGTTCCAGCATCACCATTAATTAAGGCTTTTAAATTTAATGCATTCCCAATAATAACTTTAGATACCCCTTTATTAATTGCTGCAAAAGCATTATCGAGTTTAGGAATCATTCCAGCAAAAATCAATTGCTGTTCTTTTAGCTCTTTATAGTTGTTTGGTTTAATTTCTTTAATAACTGAATTTTCATCAGTAATATCTAGTAATACGCCTGACTTTTCAAATGAATAAATAAGTACTATTTCATAAAAAGCACTTAATGCTGTTGCAACTTCTTGTGCAATAGTATCGGCATTTGTATTCAATAATTGTCCATTACCATCATGCGTAATTGGAGCAATAACTGGCGTAAGACCTTGCTCTAATAAGGTC
>JAYTXG010000030.1:0-3690 GCA_043743375.1 Sphingobacteriia bacterium | reverse complement strand
ACAGAAATATATTTGTATCCAAATTCAATAATCAATCAGAATAATTATTTATTAGCTAATTCAATTGCCAATAAAATCAATCAGCTTGAAATTCCATTTAACGGAATTAAAACAAGAAAAGAAGGTATTTATGTGTTAAAAAATGCAACTATCCCAAGTGTTTTATTAGAAGCTGGTTATATATCTAACACCAAAGATTTTAATACAATTAATGAAACTGGTTTTCAAAAAGATCTTGCAGCTTCTATCTTAAACGGAATACAACAATACTTATTGGTTAAGGAAAATAAAGTTAATGGGAAAGACACCATTATTTTAAATTCAGATTCTGTGTATGTAGTTCCAGATAATAAAAAAATAACCATCGTTTCTCCTAATGGAACTAGTAGCTTCTCAAGCAATGGGAAAGCGGATTTTTCTAAAGAAAAAATATCAAAATTTGGGTTGGCTGGTTCTATGAATGCAGTTTGCTATCTAGATGGGAAAAAAGTAGACAATCATACATTAAATGAAATGAATCCTAATGCTATAGAAAGTGTAAGTGTATTGAAAGGTCAATCAGCCATTGCTTTATACGGAGAGGAAGGTAAAAATGGTGTGGTTTTAATTACCAGTAAAAAAGAATATAAACAAGAGGGAGGGAAAATTGCTACGGAAGGTTCGACTTTTCGTTTTGAAAATGGTAAAAAAGTTGATGATGGCGAAGGATATTTGAAAATGGTAAATAAGTCAACAGCAATAGTTTTAGATGGTAATGAAATTAGTAAAGAGGTTGCATCAAAATTAGATATAAGAGATATTAGAACGATTGGTTTTGGAGATTTTCCTATTGAAAAAGTAATGAAACACGATGTTTTAATTCTTCAAACTAATAAAGGAATTCGAGCTACTCAAAATTCTTATTCTAAAGATCTTTTACTAAAACTAGAGGAATTCGAAATCCAAAAAAAATCTATAACTGACTCATTAGCATATGCCAAAAAATTTAATAAAACTTTTAATGAAATGGATGGAGTCATTTACATAGTTGATGGGAAAATACTCTCTAAAGAAACGATTAAGAATATTGCGCCTCAAAATATTAAAAGTATGACTGTTATTAAAGGAGAGAATGCTGTTAAAATTTATGGAACTGCAGCTAAAGATGGCATTATTGAAATAACTACTAAAAATCTATTGGTTAGAGAAGGTTATGATATAACTGATGTTCAACTTGAAAAACTCGACAGTAGTAAAGTAGTTAGAGGATACAAAATTGAACCTGATAAAAGTAAAGTGAATAATAGTTTTGCAGAGAAAATAAAAGCTGGTAATTCCTCAATTAAAAATGTGTATTTCTATGAGGGTTCTCGAAATCTCAATATTCAATATAAAGATGGAACACAAGAAATTTATAATTTAAAAAATACAGAAAGCAGAAATAAAGCGGAGAAAAAATATGGAATAAAGTTAGCTCCACCACCACCGCCTGATATTCGTAAATCAAAAGAATTGCCAGTAGTAAATGTACAATTGGAAAGTTTAGGAGATTCAAAAGTAGCCGAAATAACCCCAATCGCTAAAGAAGATAACGATAAAGTATTTACAGTTACACAAGAACCAGCATCATTCCCTGGAGGAAAAGATGCTTGGCAAAAATACCTAGATAGAAATTTAAACAAAAATATCCCAGTCGAAAAAGGTGCACCTGCTGGAAAATACACTGTAATTGTTGATTTCATTGTTAAATTGGATGGAACTTTAGCAGACATAAAAACCGCTAATAACCCGGGCTATGGAACAGCCGAAGAAGCAATGAGAATGATTTCAAAAGGACCTAAATGGATACCAGCTACTCAAAATGGTAAGCCGGTAGTTTATCGAGTAAAACAAAGCATAACATTTCTGGTTTCAGAAGATTAGCCTACGCAAACCATTTAAAACCCAAAGCAATAATTGCATAACAGCAAGTGGCTATAAAAATGCCTTTTGCAGTTTTGTCTTTTTGCTGGTTCACAAAAATGGTGAAGATGATTGCATTGGCCATTAAAGAAACACTAATAATGCCACTGAGCAACGATTTCTGCATATTCAATACCTGTAAAAATTCGTTGAATGAAAACAAACGAAACTTCCAAAAGTAATAACCAAATAAGCCAACTATTGGAGCCAATAATCCCAATATCAACCCTAGTTTAATATCATCTTTTTTAAGCATTAGAATTTCCAATTTTTTTCCAGTTTCTTTTTTAACTCATAATTGGTTAAGTCAAACTGAACTGGAACTACACTCACAAAATTATTTTTTAATGCATAAACATCACTCTCCTTACTCTTGTCGAAATTTACAAATTCACCAGTAAGCCAAAAATATTTTCTGCCATGTGGGTCTTTGCGCTCATCGAATTTTTCTTCGTATTTGGCATAAGCTTGGTGACAAATTTTTATTCCTTTAATCAACGTTTCTGGCCCTTTAGGAATATTCACATTTAAACATAAATGTTTGTCGAGCGATTTAGCTTTTAACACTTGCTCAACAATAATGCGGACATACTTTTTTGCAGCAGTAAAATCAGCATCAATACTATAGTCTAGTAAACTAAAACCAATACTAGGAATACTTTCAATAGAAGCTTCTAAAGCGGCCGACATGGTGCCTGAATAAATTACATTAATAGAATTATTAGCGCCATGATTAACTCCGCTTAAACAAATATCTGGTTTGCGGTGTAACACTTTATCAACCGATAATTTTACACAATCAACAGGAGTTCCACTGCAACTCCAAGATTCTACCCCTTCAACTATAGAGTGAATTTTGTGCAAACGCAAAGGCTCTCCAATGGTAATTGCATGGCCCATGCCACTTTGTGGTTTGTCGGGTGCTACAACAACTATCTTCCCTAAACCTTTAATTGCCTCGGTTAGGGCTTTAATTCCTGGGGCAGTTATTCCATCATCATTAGTAATTAATATAATGAGTTCTTCGTTCTTTTTATTTTTCGACATGTATGCAAGATACAATTTACTATAGGCTACTTTTTCTTTTTATTCGTTGTTTTTATGCTAAAATATTTAAATATAGGATATTCAACAGGCTGGGTTGCAACCAATTTACCTTCCAAATAAGTATCAAAAAAGTTCCATAATAATAAGCCATCATCCGATTGAGGTTCCATCATATAAAAAATAAGGTTGGTAAGAGGTTGAGCCAAATCAATCAAAAAATCTCCTTTCTCAAAACTGCGTTCTACTTTTTCAGAATGGCCTTCTGCAGATGCCATTTGATGTCCCTCAAATTTTCGAGGAGATTTCGTAAACTTTTCTACAATAAATATTTCACCAGTATAAGTCTGTTTCTGCTCAATAGTAGTAACAGTAGCACCTTGCTTTTTTAAATGAGCTGCTATATTAGCAAATGCAGCAGGAATAATATATCCTCTTGGCAAAGTAGCTTGAACTGTATCTTTAAAATCGGCGAAGTAAGTTATATTATCATATTGTACTACATTGCCTGTTTTTAACAAATTGGTACTTCCATCAGCTTTTGAAAACTTTACATAATCATAGGTTTTAAAATTATTTAATGGCTTAGCTGTTGGCACCATTTTGTAACGAACTCCTTTTTGAATTTTACCAGCATTGTCAATAACATTTTTTATCGCAGCATTTTCTGCTTCTTTATTTATTCGAATTATTGTTGAAGCATTT
>JAYTXG010000029.1:0-6059 GCA_043743375.1 Sphingobacteriia bacterium | reverse complement strand
ACCATTTAATTTTTCTATTTCTGCAGGAGTAAATCCCTTAGCAGTTAAGCTTGCATTATTAATGAATGGGGCATTTTTAAAGCTCGCAGATCCAACAGCATATTGTTCAATAGCCAATGATTCTTTATCATTATAGCCAAGATTTTTTAATGCTTGGGGAACAGATTGGTTGATAATTTTAAAATATCCACCACCGCTTAATTTTTTAAATTTCACTAAAGCAAAATCTGGTTCAACACCAGTCGTATCGCAATCCATTACTAATCCAATAGTTCCTGTTGGAGCAATTACAGTAGTTTGCGCATTACGATAACCATATTTTTCGCCTAATTGTACTGCATCATCCCAAGCTCGGGTTGCTGCTTTCAACATATAATCAGGACAGTATTGTGCTTTAATACCTTGTGGTTTAATTTCTAACCCAACATATGCATCTTGAGCATCGTATGCAGCAGCACGATGGTTGCGCATAACTCGAAGCATGTCTTCTTTATTTTCAGCATACTTATCAAAAGTTCCTAAGAAAGAAGCCATTTCCGCTGAAGTTTTATAGGCAACGCCAGTCATGATTGCAGAGATAGCACCAGCAATACCAAGAGCTTCTTCACTGTCATAAGAAATGCCACTCACCATTAACATAGAACCAAGGTTTGCAAATCCAAGACCCAATGTTCTGTAGTCGTAAGACAATTGTGCTACTTCTTTTGAAGGAAATTGAGCCATTAAAACCGATACTTCCAGCACGGTGGTCCATAAGCGAGTTGTATATTCAAATCCTTCTACATCAAAAATATTATTATCGGTATTGTGAAATTTACGAAGGTTGATAGATGCTAAATTACATGCTGTATTATCTAAAAACATGTACTCAGAGCAAGGGTTAGAAGCGTTGATACGACCACCTTTAGGGCATGTATGCCATTCATTAATAGTAGTATCATATTGTGTTCCAGGATCGGCACAGCGCCAAGCAGCATAAGAAATTTGTTCCCATACTTTAGCGGCAGGAATTTTTTGCATTACACGACCATCAGTTCTTGCTTTTAATTCCCAATCACCTCCATCTGCTAATACTTTAAAAAATTCGTTCGGTATACGAACAGAGTTATTAGAATTTTGTCCGGATACAGTTGCATAAGCTTCTCCTTCATATCCATTATCATAACCAGCTTCTACCAAAGCAGCTACTTTTTTCTCCTCACCTACTTTCCAATTAATGAATTCCATTATTTCTGGATGATCTAAATCTAAGCAAACCATTTTAGCTGCTCTTCTTGTAGTGCCTCCACTTTTAATTGCTCCAGCAGCACGATCACCTATTTTAAGAAAACTCATTAACCCACTAGAAGTGCCACCACCACTCAACTTTTCGCCACCGCCACGAATTTGAGAGAAGTTGGTTCCCACCCCAGATCCGTATTTAAAAATACGTGCTTCTCTAGTTAATAAATCCATAATACCACCTTCATTTACTAAATCATCGCTAACGCTAAGAATAAAGCAGGCATGAGGTTGTGGGCGCTCATATGCATTGGTAGACTTTTTTAATTTACTATCTTTAGCATCTACAAAGTAGTGGCCTTGAGGTTTTCCAGTAATACCATATACTTCATGTAAACCGGTATTAAACCATTGAGGTGAATTAGGTACACAAGCTTGATTGAGAATGCTGTATGCCAACTCATCATAAAATACTTTAGCATCATTTTCTGCAGCAAAATAACCATAGCGTTCTCCCCAAACGCGCCAGCAAAGAGCCATGCGATGAGCCACTTGCTTTACACTGGTTTCTCTTCCTAAAGAACCATCTGCTTGTGGTACACCAGCTTTACGAAAATATTTCTGAGCAAGAATATCAGTAGCAATTTGGCTCCATTTTTTGGGAACCTCTACGTTATTCATTTCAAAAACTTTTTCTCCATTCGGATTTTTGATTATGCTATCGCGATAATCATACTCGAACATATCGTAAGGGCTCACACCCTCTTTGGTAAAGCGACGGCTGAATTGAAGGCCTTGGTTGGTGAGTTGGTTAGGCATAGATATATGGTGATTTAAAGCGTTATTTTTAATTTTCCCCTGTTTATTAATAAATTGTTAAGAGCGTTTACGAAAATATATTTCCCTTAGCAGAAATCAATAACGTAAATATGCACAGGTTGTGGATAAGGAAGGTGGATAATTTTGTACCTCAAATCCTCATTGCATTTGCTCGATTATACACAGGTGTAGAAATAAATATGGATAAAATTATACGTTAGAATTAGTGTATTTTATTGGCAAAAAAGGTTATACTAGATCGTTTGTCCAATAAATAAGGCCAAAAAAGTCATTTTTGACTAAACAACGAAAACTTTTCCGCATTTTTGCATCAATCAGACATAGCAATAGTAATGAATCAAGCCATATATCATCAATTTACTAATCGCAAAAAGCTTGGTAACAAGTCTTTTGCAGTTTTAATTGACCCCGATAAGGTAGATACTGCTGCAATTGAACAATTAGTACAACTAGGAATAGCGGCAAAAGTGGATTATTTTTTTGTTGGTGGCAGTTTAGTAATTTCTAGTCATTTAGACGAATGTATTCAACAGATAAAATCCACCTGCAATATACCTGTCATACTTTTTCCGGGCTCTCCATCTCAGGTGAGTAAGTACGCAGATGCGCTTTTATACCTATCGTTAATTTCTGGTAGAAACCCCGAATTACTAATAGGCCAGCATGTTATTAGTGCCCCATTTGTAAAAAAGAGTGGACTAGAAATTATGCCAACGGGCTATATGGTAATTGATGGTGGCGCACCTACTACAGTATCTTACATATCAAATGCAACACCAATACCGGCAGATAAAAATGAGATAGCCATGTGTACTGCAATGGCAGGGGAAATGTTGGGGATGAAATTAATTTATATGGATGCGGGAAGTGGCGCGAAACGACCAATTACCGAGCAAATGATACAAAAAGTTGCACAACATATAGAAGTTCCTTTAATAGTTGGCGGCGGAATTAAGGAGCCAGAAAAAGCATACCTAAATTGCAAAGCTGGTGCAGATGTAATTGTTGTTGGCAATGCTATAGAAAAGAATATCAGTTTAATTAAAGAAATTAGTGATGCAGTGCATTCAGTGGCTATTGTTAAAACTGCCTAATATTGCTCATACCAATTAAATTTATCATGTACAATTTTTCCTTTTTCTTTTTTCAAATAGTTTAAAAATGAAAAAGATACAGGAGAATGTTTTTTGCCTTTTAACCAAATCAAACTCCAAGTAGTTTTTATTGGAAGCCCTTTTACAGGAATAATTTGCAAATCGTTATTATGTAATTCATTCTTTATTCCAATCAATGGCATTATTGAATTTCCTAAACCAGCTATCAACGCTTGTTTCACTGCTTCATTTGAGGTAAGTTCCATTTTCTTTAAAATGGAGATCTTATTTTTTTCAATAAAATTCTCCATTGTTTGCCTTGTTCCAGATCCCTTTTCTCTGAATATCATTGGTAAATTTTCGAATATATCTTTGGTTTTAATATGTTGTTTAAATGTTGTTGCTGAGTTACCCACTAAGTATAATTTATTCTGAAGCAAATCTAATTTCTCTACGTTTAATGTTTTAGGTAATATAGACACGAGGGCAAAGTCAACTTCATTCTTTTCTAAACTCTCAATCACTTTATTTTTATTGGTTACGTCCATAATCAACTCTACACCCACATTTTTCTTCATAAAATCTGCAAGAAAATAAGGTATTACGTATTGACCTGTTGAAACCACTGAAATTTTTAATCGGCCAGTTAGTTGTCCCTTATATGCCAAAGTTTTATAGTTAATGGCATATACTTGATTAATAATATTTTCAGCAGCTTCGGCTATTTCTCGGCCAAAATCCGTAATATAAATCTTTCTGCCTACAATTTCAGATAATGGTATTTCGAATTGGGCTTGAAAATTTTTGAGTTGAATTGAAACAGCAGGTTGAGTTAAGTGTAACTCTTCTGAAGCCCTAGTTATGCTTTGTGTTTGAACAATTTTTAGAAATATTTGAAGTTGATTTAGTGTATAGTTCATAAATTTATTTTATGTATTATATTACAAACATAAATAAATAAATATGAATTATGGTTCGCAATTTTGCACTACAAAACAAACAGTTAATGACAAACATTACAGTAGCAAAAGGCGATGGTATAGGACCAGAAATTATGGATGCCACTCTAGCAATAATTTTAGCAGCAGGTGCTAAAATTGAGATAGAAGAAATAGAAGTTGGAGAAAAAGTGTATCTAGCCGGCAACACAGCAGGTATTGCGGCAGCATCTTGGGAAATAATTAGAAGAAATAAAATCTTTTTAAAAGCGCCCATTACAACTCCGCAAGGCGGAGGGTATAAAAGTTTGAATGTAACCACGCGAAAATTCCTTGGACTCTATTCAAATGTTCGCCCATGTATGAGTTTACACCCTTTTGTGAGTACAAAGCATCCTGTAATGGATATAGTAATTGTAAGGGAAAATGAAGAAGATTTGTATGCAGGAATAGAACATCAGCAAACTGACGAAGTAGTGCAATGCCTTAAATTAATTAGTCGCCCTGGTTGTGAAAAAATAGTACGTTATGCCTTTGAATATGCCAAACAACAAAATAGAAAAAAAGTAACTTGTTTTACCAAAGACAACATTATGAAACAGACAGATGGTTTGTTTCATAATGTATTTGATGAAATAGCAAAAGAATATCCTGAAATTGAAAATGAACATTGGATAATAGATATTGGCGCAGCTAAAATGGCTGATACACCTGAAGCATTTGATGTAATTGTAATGCCTAATTTATATGGCGATATACTTTCTGATGTGGCAGCTCAAATTACTGGATCTGTTGGATTAGCAGGTTCTGCAAATATTGGCGAATCGTGTGCTATGTTTGAAGCTATACATGGTTCTGCCCCTCGAAGAGCAGGACAAAATGTGGCCAACCCTTCAGGTTTATTACAAGGAGCCATCATGATGTTGAATCATATTGGGCAAACTGAAGTAGCTGAAAAAGTGCAAAATGCATGGTTAAAAACCATTGAAGATGGTACGCATACCTACGATATTTATAAAGAAGGAGTAAGTAAACAAAAACTAGGAACTAAAGAATTTGCAAAGGCGGTAATTGAAAATTTAGGTAATAAACCATCTATTCTAAAACCTGTAAAGTATTCAAATAAGGTTGCTCTAAACCTCCCAAAATACAAACGCAAACCGGCTGGCAAAAAACAACTTGTTGGAGTTGATGTATTTGTTCATTGGGCAGGTACAAACCCGAATGAATTAGCAGATAAAGTAAAAAAGATAGTAAGTAATGGGATGTTACTTACCATGATAACAAATAGAGGTATTAAAGTATGGCCCGATGGTTTTAGTGAAACTTTTTGTACTGATCATTGGAGATGTAGATTTAAACCAACCGAAGGATCATTAATTAGTAAATCAACTATTATTGATCTACTTAAAAGTGCTATATCGGAAAACATCGATACTATTAAAACTGAGAACCTTTATGAGTTTGATGGCAAAGCAGCTTATTCATTAGGACAAGGTCAATAAATTAAATCATACAATCATGCATATACAACTATTACAAGGTGAGTTTAAGTCAAATGACGCAATTGAATTAATAACCCAAATGATAAACGTCAAAATAAAGTTTCACGAAAATAAAATTAGTAAAAGTGAATTGGAAGAAGATATAAAAGCCAGAGAAGTAAAAATAAAAAGACTCCAAAAAAATTTATTTGAACTAAGAAACAATATTGGCAATTCCTCTGAGGGAGTGAAACTAAACTCAATCATCCAAATCAATTAATTAAGAACTACGATTTATTCAATTTTATATTTACTGATATTATTCTTAGGTTAAATTTTTTGAAAGAATAATTTTGGTAACAGGTATCCGCTTTTTATCAGGTGTATCAAAACCGCTGAGTTCTAAGGTGTAAATCGCAGCTACCCAAAACTTACCTAACTAAGCTATTGATAACCAGTTTTTTATAGTAATAGAATAGCGT
>JAYTXG010000028.1:0-2252 GCA_043743375.1 Sphingobacteriia bacterium | reverse complement strand
GTATATCCATCAACCGAAAAATTAAAAGCAAAGGGATTAAATGGAAGGCAAATAGCGAAGCTTACACAAATCATCTTCAAATTAATTCAGCCAAATGATATTCCAGAAAATATTCCAGCTCATTTATTAAAAGAGTTGAAATTATTATCTCGTTTTGAAGCATATGCATCCATTCATTTTCCAACATCAACAATTTTATTCAACAAAGCATTGGAACGATTAAAGTTTGAAGAATTGTTCATAGCCCAAGTACGTTTACAATTGGTTCGATTACAAAGAAGTAATAGCAGTAAGGGTGTAGTGTTTGAAAAAGTAGGTGACTACTTTAATGATTTTTATAACAAGTTTTTGCCCTTTACTTTAACTGGTGCTCAAAAAAGAGTATTAAAAGAAATTAGAACTGATACTGCAAGAGGTAGACAGATGAATCGGTTACTACAAGGAGATGTAGGTAGTGGTAAAACAATGGTGGCATTATTAAGCATGTTATTAGCAGCAGATAATGGATACCAGAGTTGCTTGATGGCTCCAACAGAAATTTTAGCTCAACAACATTATTATGGTTTAAAGGAGTTGATAAAAGAAATGCCAATAGAAATTGCACGCTTAACTGGTAGTACAAAAGTGGCTGAAAGAAGAAGAATTTTAAAAGGCTTAATTGAAGATACAATTCATTTTGTAGTTGGAACACATGCTGTTATTGAAGATGTGGTTCAATTTAAAAATCTTGGCTTAGTAATTGTAGATGAACAGCATAAATTTGGGGTGGCACAAAGGGCAAAATTATGGAACAAAGCAAAAATTCCCCCTCATATTTTGGTAATGACGGCAACTCCAATTCCTAGAACCTTGGCTATGACTGCATACGGCGATTTGGAGTATAGTGTAATGGATGAATTGCCTCCGGGTAGAGTTGCTATAACTACTGTTCAGCGAAATGAAATGGCAAGGGCAAGTGTAATGGGTTTTGTAAAAGAAGAATTAGAAAAAGGTAGGCAAGCTTACTTTGTTTATCCATTAATTGAAGAAAGCGAGAAAATGAGTTATGAGGATTTAATGCAAGGATATGAACAGGTAAAGAGCTTTTTTCCTGAACCCAACTATTTAATTAGTATGGTTCATGGTAGGCAACCTTCGGAGCAAAAGGAGACGAATATGCAGCGATTTGTAAGAGGCGAAACGCAGATTTTGGTAGGTACAACAGTAATTGAAGTTGGGGTAAATGTGCCGAATGCATCAGTAATGGTTGTTGAAAGTGCCGAAAAATTTGGATTATCTCAATTGCATCAACTAAGAGGAAGGGTAGGAAGGGGGTCTGAAAAAAGCTTTTGCATTTTATTAACTGGTAGTAAAGCAAGCAAAGAAGCTAAAGAACGTATCAATATAATGTGTGCTACCAATGATGGATTTATAATTGCAGAGAAAGACCTCGAAATGCGGGGCCCAGGAGATATTGAAGGAACTCGACAAAGTGGTGCACTGAACTTTAAATTGGCTAGTATTGTTAACGATAAAGAGTTACTAGAAATAGCAAAGGCAAAGGCGGAGATATTGGTGAAAAACGATTTAACGTTAACAAATCCATTAAACCAAAGCTTGCGTAAGTTTATGCAGTTGCAGAAAACCAAATATGGTTGGAGTAAAATTTCTTAAATAACAAATTCGTAATAAATGATCAAGAAGATAATTATTTTAATTTTAATCATATTTATTACTAGTGCTAACTATGCTCAGAAGTACCTCAATTTTATAGAGAACAAAGGGCAATGGGACGAGTCTATTAAATATAAAAGTGAAATAGCTGGAGGATCAATTATTTTAAAAAATACTGGTTACAGGGTAACGCAATACAATGTGGATGATTAT
Source organism: Sphingobacteriia bacterium (assembly GCA_043743375.1). Taxonomy (GTDB): domain Bacteria; phylum Bacteroidota; class Bacteroidia; order Chitinophagales; family Chitinophagaceae; genus Sediminibacterium. The sequence continues at coordinate 386 of JAYTXG010000028.1, read as the reverse complement.
AACCGATTATCTGAATCGCTACATTCACATAACAAAAAAACTGATCAATCATTAAATGAAAATGCGGAAGGAGCTGCAAAAAAAATTCTAATAGGAGATGTGGGAGCTGAATTAAATTTACGCTCTCACACGTATGAAGTAAAATTTTTAAATGGGAATCCAAACCCCAGCATTGTACCTGATAAAGCATTAGATAGTTATAATAATTATATTATTGGGAATGATCCTAGTAAATGGGCAAGTAACTGCAAAACTTATCAGGCAGTTACCTATAAAAATGTATATCATAATATTGATGTACGTTTTTATACTTCCAATGAAACCTTAAAGTATGACATCATTGTACATCCGGGTGGAGATCCTAACAAAGTGATTTTATATTTTGA
>JAYTXG010000027.1:0-2764 GCA_043743375.1 Sphingobacteriia bacterium | reverse complement strand
TACAGGAGAATACACGTTAAATACGATTGCTGGAGGTATTTATACTAAAATGATTACATCTGCAACGGGTTTAATCATAGGTATGATTGCTTATGTTGGTCATAATTATTTAAATACGCAGATTGATAAAACGGCCAATAAAATGGAAGCCGCTAGTGCAGATTTTATAGATGTATTGCAAGAGCCTACTAAGAATTAAGAATTAAGAGAGAAGAGAGAAGAAAGAAGAATTATTAAAGTACAGTAATTAAATTATGAATATTCGTAAAAGATTTAAAACTCATCCTGAAGTGCATACTGGCGCACTCAATGATATTTTATTCATTTTGCTTTTATTCTTTCTAATTGTATCTACATTAGCAAATCCTAATGTAATTAAAGTGAGTAACCCGAAAGCAAAAGCAGATACTAAGGCCAAGCAAACCGTAGTTGTTACCGTTGATAAATTTCAACAACTTTATATAGGGGCTGAAAAAATTTCTTTGCAAGAATTAGAACCTAAGCTCAAATTATTTTTATCAAAAGAAACTGATAAGCCATCTGTTGTGATTAATGGAGATAGTGCCGCTCACTTAGGAACTGCCATTCAAGTTATGCAAATCATTAAAAAACTAGGTGCTACACCAGTTATGGCAGTTGATAATAGTGGAGTAAAGAATTAATTTAGTTTTTTTACTTTGATCATTCTATCTTTTCCTTGCATGTCTTTTCTTAACTCCACTGAAATTCCTGCTTCTGAAAATAAGTCAACCACTTCCAAGCCAAATAGCTCATTAATTTCCAAGAAAATACTACCATAAGGTAATAAATGGGTTTTGCTAAAATTATAAATGGCTTTGTAAAAAATTAATGCATCATTATTTGGAACAAACAGTGCATTATGAGGTTCGAATGCTAAAACATTTTGGTGCATGAAATTTTTTTCGGATTCCTTAATATATGGCGGATTGCTAATAATTATGTTAATAGAAGGCATGCTACGCCAAGTAGCATCATCTAAAAAATCAATTTCCTTAAAATCAATTGAAGTATTTTGTTTTTGGGCATTTTGATTTGCAATTGCCAAGGCATTCGAGCTTATATCTATTGAGTGGATTTGTAAAAAAGGTGCTTTCTTTTTTAGGCTTATTGGTATACATCCAGATCCTGTGCCAATATCTAAAACACTTATTTTTTTATTTTGAAATGGTAAGGTCGTTTGAATAATCCAATCTACTAACTCTTCCGTTTCTGGTCGAGGAATTAATACATCTTTTGTAACCCTAAAATTTAAACCCATGAACCAAGCTTCTTCAATAATATATTGTATGGGCTCTCCAGATGAAAGCCTAGTTAATGCATTCTCAAGTAGTAATTTTTGGTGATCTGTTAGTATTGATTCTTTTTGTAAGTGTTGATCTATCTTATTTTTTCCAGTAATCCATTCCATTAATAATACTGTAATATTGTTTGATTCTCTTTCATCATACAATATATTTATCGACTCTTTAATACTTTCTTTACCTTCCAAAATTGTCATAATGCAATGTACCCATCATTTAGCTATTTTTGTGAATTCTAGCCGATGCAAATCCACGAATATTATATAGCAAGATGTATTGAACTAGCCCAAAAAGGCTTGGGACAAGTTGCTCCTAACCCAATGGTAGGGGCATTATTAGTTTATCAGGATAAAATTATTGGGGAAGGATATCATCAAAATTATGGTGAAGCCCATGCGGAGGTATTATGTTTTAATAGTGTGTCTGAGAAAGATAAAGTTTCTGTTTCAGATTCAATTTTGTATGTGTCTCTTGAGCCATGTGCACATTTTGGAAAAACACCCCCCTGTGTTGATTTAATTATTTTTAAGGGGATAAAGAAAGTAGTAATAGGATGTAGAGATCCATTTATAGAGGTAAATGGAAAGGGAATTGAAAGATTGCAAGATGCTGGAATTGAAGTAATAGTTGGTATTTTAGAAAATGAATGCATCAATTTAAATGCTAGGTTCTTTACTTACCATCAGAAACATCGTCCATATATAGTATTAAAATGGGCTCAAACAGCAGATGGTAAAATTGCCGCATTAGGGAATGAGCGTTTAATAATCAGCAATAAAATTTCTACAACAAAAGTGCATCAATGGCGAAGCGAAGAAATGGCTATTTTAATTGGAACGAATACAGCTATGAAAGATAATCCTAGCCTAAATAATCGTTTTTGGATGGGCAAGTCGCCAATTCGTATGGTGATTGATTGTTCACTTAGATTACCCAATGATTTAAAAATATTTAAAGATAATAAACCTACTATTGTATTTAATTATAAAAAGGAAGAGCAAATTGGAGCTGTCTATTTTATTCGAATTTTGCCAAACAAATCTGTTATGTTGCAAATAATGGACTATTGTTATGCAAATAAAATCAATAGTATTTTGGTGGAGGGGGGCACTCAATTATTACAATCATTTATTGATGAAGGTATTTGGGATGAAGCAAGAATAATTATCAATACAACATTAAACATTGGTAACGGATTAACCTCGCCACAATTAAAGTCGGCAATATCTTTTAAGGAAGAAATAATAATAAATGACCAAATCATTTATTATAGTAGAGTAACAAATTAATAATATATAATGATCTATCTCATTGGCAGTATACTTCTTACTAGTTACCTAACATTGGCTTTTAAAGCTTGTGAGCGTTATGCTATTCCAGTATTTCCTGCAATCGTATTTAATTATATTATCTGTGTGATAACAGGGTCAATTGTAAATGGG
>JAYTXG010000026.1:0-1731 GCA_043743375.1 Sphingobacteriia bacterium | reverse complement strand
CTTAACAAAAAATATAATTTAGAAAATGAGTGAAGAAGTACAACAACCCGAAGAACAATTGCCGGATGAAAATATACAAACAGGAGAAATAAATGAGCATCCGCTAGATGAAAAGGAAACAGGAAATATAACCGAAGTTAAAAATATGGAAGTACATCATCACCCACAGTTACATCATAAACCAAAACCTTGGAAGGAATATTTTTTAGAATATTTGATGATAGTATTGGCAGTAACAACAGGTTTTTTTGCAGAAAGTTTAAGAGAACATATCGCTGACAATCTCAAAGAAAAGGAGTATATGGTCTCAATGCTTTCAGATCTTGAAAAAGATACTGCGTTTTATCATCGATCGGTGGGAACTAACAATTTGCTTATAACCGGAAGGGATTCAGCTATAAATTATTTAGCAAGCTATTTAAGTAATCCTGATACTGCTAAATTGGGCCTAATATATTTTTATAAATATTGTGTTAACGTTAATTTCTTTCACTCCAGTGACGGCACAATAACTCAATTAAAAAACAATGGTGGGCTACGGCTTATCAAAAACAAAGTGGTACTAACCAAACTAAACATTTACTATAGAGACAACTTGAGCTTGCAATCTTTAGAGGAAACCATCAAAGATTTTTCAAACACAAGTTCTAAACAAGCAGGTGAAATCTTTAATTATATAACAAATAAAAATCTGATTATTTCGGCCAATTTATCAAAAACGAATAATTATAATATCCCACAATCGGAATGGCAGAAGTGGTCAATATCTGGCGGGCCTATTATGTTAACTACGGAAGCAAAAGATTTATCTCCTTTTTTGAATAATTTAACCAGTACTATGGGTTTAATGGGAACATATATCGACAAGATGGAAATTCAAAAACAAGCTGCAACTGATCTTATTCTAGCTATAAAAGAAAATTACTCTCTAAAAAATGAATGAAGAATTAAAAGGTGAAGAAGAAAATATAGGAGGCGTGCTAAAAGAGGACAGACTTAAGCAGAGAGATGATGAAAATATTGCTGTGCCATTAATCATTAACGATCAACCCTTAGAACCCATGGAAGTTCACCACCACCCAAACGTAGAAAAGAAAAACTTAAAAGAATATTTGTTAGAAGGCCTAATGATTTTCTTAGCGGTAACGATGGGTTTTTTTGCAGAGAATATCAGGGAAAAAATCACTGACAAAGAAAGACTGCATGATTATGTGCAATCATTAACCGGTGATCTTAAAAGTGATATTGCTTTATATGATTCTTCTATCCGTTTCAATAATCGATATAGCCAAATGATAGATACAATATTTCAAAATCTAAGTACAGAGCATGGCGATATTGGCAAAGCGTACATACTGGCCAGAAGGCTAACGATGGGTTCTAGCCTAATTTCACCTGATTCCAAAACATTTGAACAGATGAAAAGCAGTGGTGGTTTAAGATTGATTCATAAACAAGCAATAGCCGATAGTATGGGGGCTTATTATTTGTGGACGAAAAAATTTGAATATTGGTCGAATTTGCAGAGAGAACGTATTGCTGAAGTAATTAATTCTAATAGCAAAATATTTAGTGCAGATATATTTTATAAAATCAGCAAAGACGATAGCTTAAAAAGCCTGCCCTCTAATTTGTTATTAACAAGTTTAACTAAAGCGGATATCAATGATGTACTTATTCACGAACAGTATTATTTTGGAATTTTAAAATTAATTAACCAACGTGCATCTC
>JAYTXG010000025.1:0-2043 GCA_043743375.1 Sphingobacteriia bacterium | reverse complement strand
CTTGAAAAGCCCCATTCAGAATATAGTGCATTCAATGTAAAGATTGGAATTCAAAGGGAAGCTCTGGGACTATTCTGGAAAATGTTTTTAGGTATGTATGTTTCATTTCTTATCGCGTGCGTGTGTTTTTTCATCCATGCCGACAGTGTTGAATCGCGGTTTAGTTTGAGTGTTGGCTCTTTGTTCGCTGTGATTGGTAATAAATATGTTATTGACTCCTCACTTCCCGAATCCACCTCCTTTACGCTGGTAGATACACTTCATGGACTTACACTGCTTTTTGTTTTTGCGGTAATCCTGTCTTCGGCTTTTGCACTTAAACTTATTAAGGAAAATAAAATCAGGCAAGCGAACAGATTTGACAGAGTTTTTGGAGCGATTGTATTGCTAACCTACCTCGTTTTAAATATCTATTTTATTTCGGGAGCTGTTGAACCTTGATTTATTTTGAAACTCCGCCTGTAATTTTACTGTATTCAATATAGGGCAGTTCTAAAAATTCACCATAAGCCTTCTCTCCTCTTCGGAGAGACAGGAGTGAGGTCATGAAAAAAAGAATTTTTAGGACTGCCCTATAGTTAGTTTCTTATAACTCTATTTTATTGGGTCAAGTCAATTTTCTGGGGAGTAAGCTAGTTTAGGCAAATAATTTTCCTAGCCTAAACAGGAAAAATTTAACATCGGTCACGCCTCTTAAATTGGCTCTGAATAATTTTATTTTTGAGTTAAAAGATTCGGCATTAGCATTTGTACTTCGATTATCAAAAAAGTTTAAAATATTTTCCATGTGGTTTTCTATTGAGTTTACAACTGTATTGAACTCCTTTATATTTAATGCTTCTACCTTTTCTTGCCATTCTGTAAACTTATCTAAAGCAATAATTTTTGATGTGTTTTTGTATATGTTTCTGAAGCTTAATGTTAATTTGTAAACTGATTTAAGTAGAGGATATTTTTCAAAAAGGATAGTAGCTCTTTTTGTTTGCTTAAGTGTCCAATCTTCTTCATACTTATAAAGCAAGTATTTGCTGCGGGCTAATAGCTCTTTTAAAGTATCTCCGTTATTAAGCAATTGAGGAAAATATTTTACTCTGTTTTCTTTTGCTTCTTTAATTGCCTTGTTTTCCTGATCTATGGCTTCCCACCTAAAACTTACTCGTATATGCTGCATAGCGTCCATTACTAATCTAACCACATGAAAACGGTCTATGACCATGCTACAATTAGGAAAACTATTTCGGATTGCTAAACCCATATTCCTTGCCATATCCATGCTTACTTCTTTTACCTGATTGCGCTTTTGTACTGATATTTTCTCTAAAACTTCTTCTATTACTTTTGCCTCTGTGCCATTAATTACGGCAACAATACTGTGTTTGTTTTTAACACCGGTATTTTTATTAGTAACAAAAGTATAGAGTTCCCCTTTTGATAAACTAACCTCGTCAATACTTAGTTTATTGGTAATGTTTTCAGGATATAACAAGTAATCGTCTGCATGATTTAATTGCTCCCATTCTTTGAACCCGCTTACTTCATGTTTGTAATGCCTTTGTAGCGTTTTACTATTAATCCCGTAATAACTCGCTATGTTGCTCATGGTATCGGGTCGCGTATCCACCTGCATCTTTTAAAAAATCCGAGAGGTCTTGAGTAAATTTAGATCCTTCGGCTATAAATGAGAAGTCACGTTTAATTATGGCTCCAGTTTGTTTGTGTCGCCACCTACGTTTTTTAATTCGTAAATAAACCGCTTTACCTCGCAATGGAAAATCTTGTATTGATTTACTTTCCATAAAGCCTTTACTCTCGTAGTCCTTTAATTCATAGCCATTGGGGAGTTGGTTCTTTTCTTCAAAATTTAACAACCAGTATTCCTCCTTTAGCTCAACACTGCATAACGTTTCAAAGCTGGTAATATCAAAATACTCCATCAACTCTGATGGAAATAATTGTTCTACTAATTTAATGTTTACTGGTTCGATAACTTTTTTTACAAAGCTATCGTTTTAAAATGCACTCCCCAACTTTTTGACTTGACCC
>JAYTXG010000024.1:0-3424 GCA_043743375.1 Sphingobacteriia bacterium | reverse complement strand
AGCCGAATAGAATTACTAATCATTAAGAAAACTACAAAAGCTCAATATTAAAAGTCAACCCCAGACTGCTGCTGATAGCGAACAAAAAGTTGAGAATATATTCGTCACCCCGCCATATTGCCAAACCGCCTTATTGTGTGCTGTTTTGTGACTCATTAGTCTAAATCTAAAAGTCTTCGGTGATAATTTATTTGTCCAAGATGATAAGTTATATGTGTTGTCAAATGAATTAATAAAAACGCAATCGAAGTTTTATTTTCAAAAACTAAAATAGGATATTCCTTTTCCAACTGTTCATCGGTTAACTTATCTAGTGATGTTGCAACTATTATTTTTGCTTTTTCAATATTATCAATTATCTCTACTTTGGAAATATGTTTTAAAGAAAATTCAAGTTCTCTGTTTCTAATGTAATTTGTCTTTCCAATTTCAGCACCAATATATGTGTTAAGATTTCCAATTAAGTGTAGGCAAAGATTTCCTGCTGAATTTGTAATTTGCTTATCAACTTTCCAAAGATTATTTTCGTTCTTATACAAGTTGATTTCATTTCTTAATCTATTCAAATCTCTATCGAATAAGGATTTTAGTATTTCGATTATCATTAGCTTAATTTTTAAATTCTCCTTCAAAGACAGTAACTGCCTCTCCATAAATAAATAATTTATTATCATTAAGTTCAGTATACATTTTTCCTGTTCTTGCAGATGATTGAAAAGCATTTAATTTATTCTTGTTCAATATTGTTGCCCAATATTTTGTCAAAAAAGTTTGTATTCCGCCTGTTACTGGGTCTTCATTTGTACCTGCCCAAGGCCAAAAATATCGGTAATGAAAATCAAAGTCAATGCTGTCGGATTGTGCGGTTACTAAAACACCATTTATTCCGTCATAAGAATTTACTAATGAAAGAAAGTCTGGTCGTAAATCGGCTAATACTTTTGTATCTTTAATTTCAATTAAAATTATTTTATTATTTGGACTGTATCGTTTATTCTCAATTACATTAATTCCAAGAGCATCTATCATATTTTGTGGCACTTCGATTTCTTCAGTTTCATAAACAGGAAATTGCATTTTGATTTTAGTTCCCGATTTCTCAATAAACAATTCAACATTGTTGATATTTATAAAAGTAATAGTGTTTAAGGTCGTTGTGTCGAAAATGATTTTGGAAGAAGCTAATGTGGCGTGGCCACATAGAGGTATTTCCGTTTTTGGTGTAAAAAATCTAATACAGTATGAGTTGTCAGAAATTTTCTTTATAAATGCTGTTTCCGAAAAGCCAATTTCAGTTGCAATATCTTGCATTTCCTTCTCGTCAATATTATTTTCAACTATACAAACCGCAGCAGGATTTCCTTTAAATTTTTCATTTGTAAATGAGTCTACAAAATAGGTCTTCATCGTTTAAGTTTTTGGGGTATTTCCGAAAATAGCACAAAATCCCATATTATACGTTTTTGGCTCTTGTACAGCATTCTAACATAATTATTCTGATGCTATTATCATCATTCTTCTTCCACCTGCATCAATTTCCTGTTTCAATACCCGTCTACCTACTTTGTCAAAATAATAAGCGCTAATACCATTTTCTCCATTACCAATTTCGTCTGTAACAGTAACTATCCATACATTTTTAATACCTAGGTTTGAACTTTGCTATGTCCCACTTTTAACTTCTGTTACTCTAGCTTTTAGTACACCAATTTTCGCAGTAGGATTATAGTCATAAATCGAAATGTTCTGTGTATATCCTTCTTTAAGAGGCAACCATCCAATTAGGAAAGGATAAAGATTACTGTCAAAATATTCCATTAGAGTTCTGTCCTTTATAATAGTATTTTTTTGTTTCATTTTGACATTATAAAATCCTGTTACAACTTTTTCAAATTTTAATACCATATCTCTCTGCATATTATATGAAGAGTGATGAATTGGTTTTAAAGTAGCAATATCAGCTATTGTAGAGTCTACCTAAGGTGTATTCATATTTTTCATATTTACCATTGACACCGCAGTTAAAGTCTTTTTACTTTTAAAAATTTTTACTGTAATCTTTCCAAGTTCAAATTTTGCATTATCTCTCATAGCAGACCAAGTCATTTGGTAAGTCGTATTCTTAATCCATTTTTTGTCAAAAGAATTTTTTCCTGGGATTAGGTTGCTTTGTGCAAATCCTATCAATATTATAATAGTTAGTACAATAGTTAAAAATGCTTTCATTTTATGAATTTGTAATTAGATTACAAAAGTAGCAGCTCTTTTTTCAAGTTTCATTGACTTAGGTTAAGAAATGAAAACTTTATGATGTGATATGAAAAACACTCCTTACATTATATGTTGCCCTTTATCTTTTGTTATTTTTGTTTTGAGACTGCCTTTTCATGAACCATTTGATTTCTTAACCCAAGTAAATGAATTGAAGTTCGGTGTAAAGTAATTTTATCCTGTCAAGTAATTCAAATAACTAAAAAGTAAAAATATGAAAGCATGAGAAAGGGAAAGCCGTATTTTGGAAGGTTATATTTGGGCTTAACTAAACCCAATACTACAATCCTCGGATTTGATTTTGCAGGTGAAATAGTAGAAACAGGGTATTAATCACTATTGATCTATATTTGCGAGAGTTTTCACTTTTTATTTTTCTATATTTAATATAGCTTAAAACACAACCCAATGCACAACAAACTTATCAATTATTTTTCTAAAATCATGCCGCTTTCTGCCGAAGAAGTAAGCGCCATAGCAAATACGATGAATATACAGCAATACAAAAAAGGAACAGTTTTGCTAAGAGAAGGACAAATTTCTACTAATACCTATTTTGTTTTAGAAGGTTGTGTAAGGCAGTATTTTCTGGTTGACGGAGAAGAAAAAACCAATAATTTTTTTACGGAAGAACAATGGGTGGTTTCATTCAATAGTTTTATGCCTGATCTTGTTTCAAAACATTTTTTGGATTGTTGTGAAGAGAGTTTATTGGTTGTCGGCGATAGTGAAAAGGCCAATGAGCTATATAAGCAGTTTCCAAGACTTGAAACAGTTTCAAGAAAAGTATTGGAAAAGGTATTTGCAGACCAACTGGAAATATCAGGTTCTTACTTTACTGATACTACTGAACAACGCTATTTGAAATTACTGGATACAAGACCTGACTTAGTGCAAAGAATACCACAATATCAACTCGCAAGTTATGTTGGCGTAAAAGCAGAATCTTTAAGCAGGATTAGAAAAAGAATTGCACTAAATAGACGAAACAGGAATTGTACACTTGAGCAATAATTTCAAACAGTTGATGTCATTCTACTAATTGCATCATCATTTTGCGTCCGCCAATAGTTGCCTCCTGCTTCCATAGTTTTCTATTGAATTTGTCGATATAATAAATCATAAAGTCATTCTTCCCATTACTTATTTCATC
>JAYTXG010000023.1:0-11359 GCA_043743375.1 Sphingobacteriia bacterium | reverse complement strand
TAGAAGTAATTATCCAGCAAAAAAATTTGGAGGATAATGGTTTATTAATTGCTCAATTAGCAATGTTAGGGTTTGATGGATTTTTAGAAGAAGAAAATGAAGTCAAAGCCTATTTGCCGGAAAAAAATTTTGATGAAACTTGTTTAAAAAAATTATTGAATAAACTTGAATTAACTTATTCATTATCAATAATTAAAGAGCAAAATTGGAATAACGTTTGGGAATCTAATTTTGCTCCAGTTGCAATTGATGACTTTGTTGGAATTCGTGCTTTTTTTCATGAGCCTATGATTGGTTTTGAACATGAACTGCTCATTACACCCAAAATGAGTTTTGGAACCGGCCACCATGCTACTACCGTATCAGTGATACGTCTTATGCGTACCCTCAATTTTAATAATAAAAACGTATTCGATTTTGGCACTGGTACAGGTGTTTTGGCAATTTTAGCAGAAAGGCTAGGATCTAATCATGTTTTAGCTGTAGATAATGATAGTTGGTGTATTGAAAATGCTTCTGAAAATATTTTAAATAATAATTGTAAAATCACTGAAATACAAGAAGCTAATTCTATTAATACTGATTGGAAATTCGATTGCGTTATTGCTAATATAAACCGACATATAATTGAAGCTAATATGAATGATCTACCATTAATAATTAAAAAAGGGGGTGATTTAATTTTAAGTGGGTTATTATCATCAGACGAAACTGGAATTGTTGAGTTAGCTTATTCGGTTGGTTTTTCAAAAGTTAAAACGTTGAGTAAAGATGGATGGATTGCTATTCACCTAGTAAAGATTAAATAGTTAATGTTAATTAATCATTACTTTAAACCTGATTTTATATCTTTACACTCATATTTAAACTGAATGAACGAAGTCTTATTAATCCTCTTGGCTTATCTGATTGGTTCCATACCAACAGCAGTATGGGTCAGTAAATATTTTTTTAAAATTGATATCCGCGACTATGGTAGTGGCAATTCTGGAGCTACCAATACATTTAGGGTATTAGGCGCTAAGTGGGGCACTTTTGTTATGGCCTCTGATGTGCTAAAAGGTGTAATTGCAACATCATTATATATTCTCTTGCCGTATTACCTTACAGATGAGTGGGATAGAACTAATTTTATGATTGGCTTAGGGTTAGCTGCAGTACTAGGGCATATTTTCCCAATTTGGGCCGAATTTAAAGGTGGTAAAGGTGTTGCAACACTTTTGGGAATGGCAGTTGCTATCCAGCCATTAGTAGCTGTTTGTTGCATTGCTGTTTTTTTAGTTGTTCTTTATTTAACTCGCTTTGTTTCACTTAGCTCCATATTAGCAGGAATCTCGTTTATGGTATTCATTCTTTTCATTTTCAATGAAAAAGAAACACTTTATCGCATCTTCGCTGTTGTAGTGGCACTAATGGTAATTCTTACCCATCAAAAAAATATCACTCGAATATTAAAGGGTACTGAAAGCAAAATACCCATATTTAAGCACAGAGATCGTAGAAGGAGTAAGAAGTAACTGTTGAATCAATTCAAAATTTATTCCTTAAAGCCGTAACAATAATTTAACTTTATATTCTTTTTTAAGCCTACTAAACTTCCTTCAAGGCATGTCTAATCAAACAATACTAGAAAAATTACAGTTAAAAGACGAAAAAAACCTACTAATTCAAGGGTTACCTTCCTCAGTAGAAAAACAGTTTGCCAAACTTACTTATGCTAAAAACGTAACTCCACTTCTTAAAAGTAGGAAGGTAGACTTTGTATTGATCTTCGCATTAAGTCAATACCAATTAAACAATGTATTGGCTGAAGTATTTCCTGCTTTGCATGATGAAACAAAGCTTTGGATTGCCTACCCAAAAACTGCAAGTAAAATTGCCAGTGATTTAAACCGCGACTGTAGTTGGGAATGTCTTACAAAAAAAGATTATGAATGTGTTCGTCAAGTAGCAATAGATAATGTTTGGAGTGGCATGCGGTTTAAGAAATTAGATCAAATACCCAATAAAACCAGAAGTTTTACAGATAGTAAACCTATAATATCAAATGGAATTGATTTTGAAAAGCGCCTTGTCAAAGCTCCAGTTGAGTTAGATCGTTTATTTACTACTCACAATGAAGCCAAAGAGTTCTTTACTTCTTTGTCTTTTACTAACCAAAAAGAATATGTAACTTGGATTGAAGGTGCAAAGAAAGAAGAAACGCGTAAACGTAGGCTCGAAACTGCATTAGAGAAATTGTTAGCAGGTAAGAGTAACCCAACCGAAAAATAACTAAATCTTTTCTTCCATTTGTATCACTAGTTCAAACAATTTCTCATATTCCAAATTTAATTCTGCTAGCTTTTTATTAGATGATTTATACAATAATTCGATTTTACTGTACTGTTCTTTATTAGCATAAATTGATGGATTGCCCATTTCTGTTTCTAGTCTAATTTTTTCTGATTGCAGTTTCCCAATTTCTTCTTCCAACAAAGTAAGGTTGCGTTGTTGTTTCTGTAAATCCTTTTGAGCTTCTTTATTAATTGGAACATTATTAACAATTGGCTTTTCTATTTTTTTCTCCACCTTTATTTCAGCCTTCTTCAATTCAGGAACTTCGGCTTTTTTTTGTTTTTCCATTCGCTCATTCCACTCCACCCATTCTTGATAAGTACCTTTAAATTCTTTAATCTGCTGATCCACAATTTCCCAAATCTTATTGGCCGTTTTTGAAATAAAATACCTATCGTGACTTACCAATATAGTAGTCCCTTCGTACTTATTCAATGCTTCCGCCAATAGCTCAACAGAATGCATATCCAAGTGGTTAGTAGGTTCATCTAAAATCAAAAAATTTGCTTTACTAACAATTGTTTTAGCGAGCGCAACTCTTGCTTTTTCCCCTCCGCTCAACACTTTAATTTTCTTATCTACATCATCGCCCCCAAACAAAAAAGCACCTAATAAACTTCTCAATTCCGGATCTGTTTTTTTGCTGCCACAATGTTGTAATTCTTCTAAAATAGTATGTCCCATTCCAAGCGCCTCTAGTTGATGCTGTGCATAAAAACTCTGGTCAACGTTATGCCCCCAAACACGCTCTCCAGTGAACTTTTCTGTACCTGCAACAATACGTAATAGGGTAGATTTTCCCTTACCGTTTGCGCCAATTAATGCAATTTTATCGCCTCTTTCTATTTCAGCACCAGCATTGGTAACAATATGATTAGTGCCAAATTGTTTGCAAACATCTTTTAATGTTACCAACACTTTTCCGGGTACTTTATCTAATTGAAAATTAATACGTAAATCTGGCCTTTCTAATTGTACATCTTCAACCTTATCCAATTTATTAAGTCTTTTTTGTACACTTTGAGCTTGGGCTGCTTTACTTGCTTTAGCTTTAAAACGTTCAATAAACCTTTCTTGTTGTCTGATATAATCTTGCTGATTCTCAAATGCTTTCTGCTGCATATCAATACGAATCATTTTTTCTTGTTCGTAGTAATCAAAATCGCCACTATAAATATGCAATTGTTGCTGATAAATTTCAACAATTTTGTTCACCATCCGATTCAAAAAGAATTTATCATGACTCACAATTACTACGCTTCCTTTATAATGAATAAGGTATTTTTCTAACCATTCAATAGAAGGAAGATCTAAGTGGTTGGTTGGTTCATCCATTAACAATACATCAGGTTGTTGCAAAATCATTTTCGCCAATAATACTCGCATTCTCCAACCACCACTAAATTCTTTGTATGGTCGTACCAAATCTTCATTACTAAATCCTAAACCATGCAATACTTCTTCCGCTTTATGGTAAATATTATATCCATCTAAAACATCGAGCTCATGTAGTGCATCTGTATATTTAATTAATAACGCTTCGTTTTCAGTATTTTTCTCTAATTCAATACCAAGGGATTCTATTTCTTTTTCTAGTTCACGTACCCTTTCAAAAGCACTTAAAGCTACTTCGGTAATATTATCATTTGTATCAAAGCTCAATAAATCTTGATGCAAATACCCGATAGTAGTTTCTCTTCCCTTTTCAAGGGTTCCTTTAGAAGGCTGGTATTCGCCAACCAAAACTTTTAATAAAGTAGATTTTCCAGTACCATTATATCCCACCAAACCAATACGATCTCCAGGTTGAATATGCCATGTAGCATCTTCCACAATTATTCGGGCACCAAATTCAAAAGTCACATTTTGTAATCCAATCAGCATTTCAATAAATAATTTAAGTTGGCAAAGGTAATTGTAAACGGCTCCCAAAGTAAATTGCTTTATTTTTGTGGATTAATATTTTTCATGCAATACCTTTTCATATTAATTATTTCAATCATTTTGATTGCTTGTTCCAATAGTGCGCAAAAGGTCAATGATAGAGCAACTCAAGTAACTTCTCTAAGAACTAGAACTAATTCCATTGCATTTAACAAGTCTTTTAAGCCATTTTTAAACACCTATTTTCAATTAAAGGACAATTTTATAGCAGAAAACGATTTGTTAATAGATAGTTCAGGTAAAAAACTCATGAATGCAATAGACAGTGTAAAGCTTCAAGAGATAAATGACGATAGTACAGTTAAGTATACAGCCCAAACGTATATGGAAGGTATAAAAGCTGAATTAATTGGCTTATTGGGTGAAAGACAGAGAGATGCTAAATTGAAATCATTTCAAATGATTAGTGAACAGTTATACAACCTTATAAGGACAGTTCAGTTTGATGGCGAAGTAATCTATTACCTGTATTGCCCTACAGCTTTTAAAAATGATGGAGCTTCATGGATTAGTAATTTATCAGTAATAATAAATCCGTACTTATCTTCTTCAAAGTTGGATTGTGGAGAATTACGAGATTCGATTGATTTTAGAAGAAAAAATTAAATTCAACTAATTAGTTATTTTTTTTGTTTGAAAGAATTATATGGGAAATTGGAAATTAGTATTACTTTTTTTGACATTTAGTTTGTGTGGATTCTCACAAGAAAAATTTACTATCAGCGGATATATCAAAGATTCTCTTAATAGTGAAACAATGATTGGTGCTAATTTAAGTGTAAAGGGGGGAGGCAAATCAATCGCCAGTAATGGCTATGGTTTTTTCTCAATTACATTAACAAAAGGCTCCTATCAATTGGTCGGTTCTTTTATCGGCTATCAATCCAAAGAAATTGCAGTAGAATTAAATAGCAATAAGCTAATAAATATTCTTTTACTACCCAATTCCGCAATAATTAATAATGTTACAGTTACTGCAAAGCGAAGAGATAACAATGTAAAAACTGCTCAAATGGGTAAATTTGAAATGAATATTAGCACAGCTAAAGCATTGCCCGCATTTTTAGGAGAAGTAGATATTTTAAAAACATTGCAATTACTTCCAGGTGTTAGAAATGCAGGTGAAGGTAATGCAGGTTTTTACGTAAGAGGAGGTGGGCCAGACCAGAATTTAATATTACTAGATGATGCAGTAGTGTATAATACAGGTCACTTATTCGGGTTTTTCTCCGTTTTTAATGCCGATGCTATTAAAAATGTAACACTTATTAAAGGAGGTATGCCTGCGCAATATGGTGGCAGGCTTTCTTCTGTGGTTGATGTAGCAATGAAAGAAGGGAATAGAAACAAAACACAGATCGATGCTGGGATTGGTTTGATTGCATCTCGTTTTTCTGTTCAAGGACCTATGTTTAAGAAAAAAGCTTCATATATCATTTCGGCTAGAAGAACCTATATAGATGCTTTGGCAAAACCATTGATTAAAAGTACTAGTGATTTTTATGGTTCGGGTTATTATTTCTATGATCTCAATGCAAAATTTAATTATGAATTCTCCGAAAAAGATCATCTCTATTTAAGTGGCTATTTTGGGAGGGATAAATTCACTTTTAATAATGCTGCTCGTTCATTTAAAACATTAATTGATTGGGGGAATTCGACTGCAACATTGAGGTGGAATCATGTATTTAACAAAAAATTATTTTCTAATACTACTCTTGTATATAACGATTATAAATTTCAGTTAGATGGAACTCAGAATAATTTTAAAATAAATTTATCATCTGGTATTAAAGACTTTAATATAAAAACTGATTTTGATTATTACCCATCAACTGAACATAAAGTAAAGTTTGGGGTTCAATATACTTTTCATACTTTTTTACCCAATATTTTAAGTGGTAATCAAGATAGTGTTGTATTTACTCCACAAAATGCAAGTAAAAAATATGCCAATGAATATGCTGCTTATATTCAAGATGATTGGGAAATAAATTCTAAATTAAAATTAAATATTGGTGTTCGATTTAGCTTATTTCAACAAGTTGGCAAGTACACATATTATCAAAAAGATGCTAATGGGAATAAAATAGATAGTACTTTTTTTGGAATGGGACAATTAGTTAAAAGCTATGGTGGTATTGAACCTCGAGCTACTTTCAGGTATGCATTTAATGAAACGGCATCAATTAAGGCAGGTGTTACACGTAACCTCCAATACATTCATTTAGTTACAAATGCAGGGTCAACATTACCTACTGATTTATGGGTGCCAAGCACTTTGCGTGTTCAACCTCAAATTAGTTGGCAATATGCTGCTGGATATTTCAAAAATATTAAAGATGGCATGTTCGAAACTTCAGTGGAAGTATATTACAAAACCATGCAAAACCAAATTGAGTACCGTGAAGGTTATACACCCTCTCTTAAAGACCCAGAAGAAGATTTTGTATTCGGAAAGGGATGGAGTTATGGAGCTGAATTTTTCATAAATAAAGTAAAAGGAAGATTAACTGGTTGGGTAGGTTATACATTAAGCTACACCTGGAGGCAATTTAATGAATTAAATAAAGGCGAAAAGTTTCCGAGTAGATATGACCGTCGCAATGATCTTTCTTTTGTTACCAACTATGAATTGAATAAAAAATGGCGAATATCTTCGGTATTTGTCTATGGAACAGGGAGTGCTATTTCTGTGCCCGAACGCTTTTATTTTATTAATGGAACCTTATCTCAGCAGTTTAGTAGTATCAATTCCTATAGAATGGATCCTTATCACCGATTAGATCTTGCAGCTACTTATACTCCTATTCATAAAAAACAAAGAAAATATACCGATAACTGGGTTTTTAGTATATATAATGTTTATAGTAGGCTGAATCCTTATTTCATTTATTTTGATCAGCAAGGATCGGCTACGGCAGGAAATTTGCAAGTAGCTGCTAAACAGGTTTCGTTATTCCCAATTATTCCTTCAGTTACTTGGAATGTAAAATTTTAGAATACTTATTTTTTGGGAATATACTTTATTATCACTTTTGCATTTCTTGATTCATTAGAAGCCAAAAATATTTCATAACGCTTCTTGCCAGCACTAATAACCATCAACGCAGTATTAGGTGGAATCTCTCCAAGGTTATCTGCAACCACAATCAATTCATGTATATTATCAGAAATCGTATTCTTTATAGAAAAAGAAATTGGACTAAAGGATAGTCTACCTTTTTTTATTACCATAACATTATTGTGGTAAACAGTAATAGTATCATTATCGATAGTTCCATTATCAAATAAATCAATTTGAATATTTTCTTCATCAGTAATAATTGTCTTCACTAAATTATTTTCTCTTTCAATTAAAACCTTTGGTATTGGAGCTTTTCTTTTTGGCTGATCTTCAACATCCAACGGTAATTTACTTGGTGATTCAATTATTGATTCTGATTGTCGATTAGTATTTTGTTGAGGAATTTGCGGTTCTTTTTTTAGAATATTGGTTGGTTGAGTTGAAATATTCTTTTGTTTATTTATTGTTACAGGCTTGAGGGTATTCACTTTTTTATTTACTGTATCTTTTGTGCTACTTGTTTCTTTCTGTGATAATTTAGGTGTGGAACTGTCTCTATACGACTTCTTTAAAAAACCTTCTTTTGTAAAATCCGATACAGGAACTTTTTCTAAATAAACTTTACCACTTCCGCAATCACCCTTATTTTTTATGTTGGTTGAAATAAAAGTGCCTTGAAAAACTTCTAGTTTCCCTACTTTGCTATAATCTAAATAGCAGGTCATTAAACAAGGCTCACTTTTATCGCCAACTTTTAAATCCACTAATTCTATTTCTTTTAATAAAAGTGTTTTTGATCTTACATTGTAAATGCCCTGTAATTTGGCTTTGCCGTAAAATACGGAGGTCTTGTAGGAGAACGTAACGCCTTTAATTCCGTTATTTGATAATTGCTCAATCTGTATTTCGTATTTATACATTTCCTCCTTAACACCTTCCCTAAATACTCCGCTTGAGGAACTAAAATAACCTCTCCAAATGCCTGTCACATTTTGTGCAGAAACGGCTATTAATACTACGAATAAAGTAATAAGGGTAAAAAATACCTTCATACTGTAAAACTAACTACAAGTAAGTTATGGAGTTTGATAAAAAAGCGTTAAAGGTTTTCGGGTATTTGTTACCTTTGCTCACTTATTAAACAGAGATACAATAAAAGTATGATGAATATTAGTTTTCCAGATGGAGCAATAAGGCAGTATGAAACAGGCAGTTCTGCATTAGATATTGCTAAATCAATTAGTGAAGGATTGGCAAGAAAAATATTGGTGGCAAGTGTAAATAACAAAGTTGTTGATGTAACTAGGGCAATTATTGAAGATGCTTCTATCAAGTTTCTTACTTGGGATGATGCCGAAGCCAAAAATACTTTTTGGCATTCTACTGCCCATTTAATGGCAGAAGCTATTGAAGCTATTTTTCCAGGGGTAAAATTTTGGGTAGGTCCCGCACTAGAGAAAGGCTTTTATTATGATATGGATTTGGGTGACCGAAAAATTACCGAAGGCGATTTGTTGGCTATAGAGAAAAAAATGAACGAGTTAGCTAAAAAAAACAATTCATTTCTGAGGATAGAAAAATCTAAAAAAGAAGCAACCGACTATTTTGCAAATAAAGGAGATGAGTACAAACTTGATTTATTAACTAACCTCATTGATGGAGAAATCACACTCTATTCTCAAGGAGAGTTTACCGATTTATGTAGAGGCCCACATATTCCTCATACTGGGTTTATTAAAGCCATTAAATTAACCAATATTGCGGGAGCATATTGGAAAGGAGATGAAAAAAATAAAATGCTCACCCGCTTATACGGGGTAAGTTTTCCTACTCAAAAAGAATTGGATGAATATATTTTAATGCTTGAAGAAGCAAAAAAACGAGATCATCGTAAATTGGGTAAGGAGCTTGGTATCTATACAATGAATGATGATATTGGTCAGGGTTTAATTCTTTGGATGCCCAATGGTACTGTGATTATTGAGGAATTAGAAAAGCTAGCAAAGGAAACTGAAAATGAAAGTGGATACAAGCGTGTTGTTACTCCTCATATTGCAAAAGAAAGTTTGTACATAACAAGCGGACACCTTCCATATTACGCAGATAGTATGTTCCCGCCAATGGAAATGGATGGAGAAAAATATTATCTCAAAGCAATGAATTGTCCACATCATCATAAAATATTTGATGCTGAACCGAAGAGCTATCGCGATATGCCTTATCGTATTGCAGAGTATGGAACTTGTTATAGATATGAGCAAAGTGGAGAACTATTTGGTTTGATGCGGGTTCGTTGTTTACACATGAATGATGCTCATATTTATTGCTCCAAAGAGCAGTTCATGCAAGAGTTTAAGGCAGTGAATGATATGTATATCAAGTACTTCAAAATATTTGGTATTGATAAGTATGTAATGAGATTAAGTTTGCATGACCCAGAAAAATTAGGACAGAAATATGTAAATGAACCTGCGCTATGGCTAGAAACTGAAGAGTTGGTAAGAAATGTGTTGATAGAAACTTGTGTTCCATTTGTAGAAGTTAAAGGAGAAGGCGCATTTTACGGACCTAAAATTGATGTTCAAATTTGGAGTACTATTGGAAGAGAATTCACCTTAGCAACCAATCAAGTTGATTTTGCACAGCCTCGAAGTTTTAATTTATCGTTCACTAATAAAGACAATGAACCTGAAATTCCGTTGATTATTCATAGAGCTCCGTTAGGTACACATGAGCGTTTCATTGGATTTTTATTGGAACATTATGCTGGAAAGTTTCCAGTTTGGTTGGCACCTTTACAAGCAAAGATTTTGCCGATAAGTGATAAATTTTTGGATTATGCAATTGATATTCAACGCCAATTAAGAAAAGTTGGTGTAAGGGTTGAAATTGATGACAGAAGTGAAAAAATTGGTAAAAAAATTAGGGATGCAGAATTGATGAAAGTGCCATATATGCTTATTTTAGGAGAAAAAGAAGTGAATGAAAACAAGTTATCTGTAAGAAGGCAAGGCAAAGGAGATATGGGAGCTGTTGAGGTGGCCAATTTCATAAGTATGATAAAAGAAGAAATGGCAGAACGTAAATCGGCTGAATAGTTCATCATAATGTGTATCTTTATAAAAATTTTTAAACCAAACAAGTTTTAATGGCATTACCACCAAGAGGCGGAGGAAGATTTAATCCGAGATTTAACAGACAACCAGAACCCGAACACAGAATCAACGACAGAATTAGAGTTCCCCAAATTCGCTTAGTAGGCGATAACGTTGAAGTTGGAATTTATTCAACACAAGAAGCGCTCAAAATTGCTCAAGAGCAAGAATTAGATTTAGTGGAAATTTCTCCTACTGCTGATCCACCAGTTTGCAAGGTCATTGATTATAAGAAATTCTTATACGAAAAGAAGAAGAAAGAAAAGGAAATGAAAGCCAATTCTAAGCAAAGTGAGATCAAAGAGATTCGCTTTACGCCTAGTACCGACGATCATGATTTTAATTTTAAGGCAAAACATGCCGAAAACTTCCTTAAAGATGGAAACAAAGTAAAAGCATACGTTCAATTTAAAGGACGCGCCATTATGTTTCAAGATAGAGGCCAATTATTACTGCTGAAATTTGCAGAAAGGTTAGCTGAAGCAGGCACATTAGAAAGTATGCCAAAATTAGAAGGCAAACGTATGTTCGCCATATTTACTCCTAAAACGGGGAAGAAGAAATAGGTTGTATTGGGTTTATAAATTTTATAGGATTTGTATGGTTTAGTATAAACTTTATACACTTTATAAACCTTTCCTTTTATACTCTTCTACTCAAATGATACTAGGCGTTAAATCTAATACCATTTGGCTAATAACCAACAAAATGCTACTTTTGCCAACCAAAATTTTCCCGTAAGGTCAAAACAAGAGTTCCGTCTGTTCGGAACCGCCAGCAGGGTGTAATCTTAATAAGATTATTTATATGCCAAAAGTAAAAACAAACTCCAGCGCAAAAAAGCGTTTTAAAGTGA
>JAYTXG010000022.1:0-1683 GCA_043743375.1 Sphingobacteriia bacterium | reverse complement strand
TCAGCAGATAATTCATGCATTTTTACGGTATAGCCTTCGGCCCAATCGGCCTTATTTTTTGTTAACAGCACATCTACTACATCGCCAGGCACTGCTCCTTCAATAAAAACCACTTTTCCTTCTACTCTTGCCAACGATTTGCCTTCAGCGGCATAATCTTGCACTAGAATTTTTTCTAATATAATTGTTTTTTGTTGCTTTCTCACTCATGCAAAGGTAAGCGCGAATATTTACTTATTTTTATCATCAATTTATTACTATGCGATTTTTAATAATTATTTCTCTGGGTTTTTTAAGTGTAAGCGGAGTTTTGGCTCAAAAACCAATTCAGCCTGTAAAAACCACTTTAGTAAAAGGGCATTCAATTCCGATTACATTGGCACCTTTAAAAAATTGTACCGTTTATTTGGGTAGCCATTTTGGCAAAAGTATGACCCTTGTAGATTCCTGTAAACTGAATGATAAAAGCATGGGGGTATTTAAAGGCGACAAAAAATTAACAGGAGGTATTTATTTTGTGGTATCACCTACTTATACTATTCAGTTCGAAATATTAATGGATGCGCAACAGCAATTTAGTATTAGTGGCGATACTACTCAAAAAGAAAAGGCAGTAATTACAGGCTCATTTGATAATGATATTTTTAAGCAATATTCTCTTTATTCTACTCAAAAAGGAAAACAACGGCAGCAATTAGAAGCCGAATACAGAAGTTCGGTTTTAAATCCTTTAGACTCAACACGCATAAGAAATGAAATTATTCTAATTGATAATGATATGAATCAGTATCAAATTGGAATTGCAAAAAAATATCCAGCGTCGTTGTTAACGATGTTATTTAATACCATGAAGCGCCCAACTGCTCCGCCAATACCAATTGTAAAAGGGAAGCCAGATTCATTATATCCCTATCGGTATGTAAAAGATCATTTTTGGGATGATGTAAGTTTTAATGATGATCGATTATTACGCACTCCATTTTTTGAACCCAAGCTAGACGACTATTTTAAATACTATGTTTCACCAGAGCCCGATTCAATTATTAAAGAAGTAAAATACATGCTTTTATTTGCAAGATCAGGTAAAGAAATGTATCCATACTTGCTTACGAAATTTACCAATAAATACATTAACCCCGAATTTATGGGGCAGGATAAAGTATTTGTATATCTCTTCGAAAATTTTTATGCAAAGGGAGATACAAGTATATTAAACCCCGCATCGCGCAAAACCATAATAGAAAGGGCTTATAGCCTGATGGCAAATCAATTGGGGCTGCCGGCGCCAGTACTAAATTTAACTGATACTACAGGTAAATCAGTATCGTTGTATAATACAAAAGGGGCATTCACGCTGGTAGTTTTTTATGATCCTAATTGCGGACATTGTAAGGAAGAATTGCCTCGTTTAGATTCTATATATCAAGCAAAATGGAAATCAGAAGGGGTTACTATTTATTCTGTAAATATTTATGAGAATGAGTTGCCTGCATGGAAAAAATTTATTGCAGAGAAAAAGCTTTCTAAAGATTGGGTACACGTATATCAAACCAAAGATGCCCGATCGGCAGAAGAAAAAGCGGGAGTTCCAAATTACCGACAGTTGTATGATATTTCTAAAACACCTACACTTTATTTGCTCGATAAAGACAAGCATATTGTTGCCAAACAATTATCGTTGGA
>JAYTXG010000021.1:0-7365 GCA_043743375.1 Sphingobacteriia bacterium | reverse complement strand
GCATTAAATACAACACAATTAGATACTACTTTAGATTTTATTACATTGGCCGTAGACCCGATTAAACAGTCGCTTTGGGCAGGTAGCTATGGTGGAGGTCTTGCTCAAATAACCGAATCACAAACCATTATTTATAAACAGAATAACAGTCTATTACAATCTGCAATTGGAGATCCCAAAAGTTATAGAGTAAGCGGGTTAGCATTCGATATAAATAATAATCTTTGGATCAGTAATTATGGGGCTCCTCAACCATTGAAACTATTAAAAGCAGATGGAAGTTGGAAATCATTTTCAATACCATTCAACTTAGTAGAAAATGCTGTTGCTCAAATAATAAACGACGATTATAATCAACTCTGGATTATTAGTCCAAAAAATAACGGTCTGATTTGTTATCAGTATGGAATTAATGTAGATAATACCAATGATGACCAATGGAAATTATTGAAGCAAGGAATAGGAAATGGCAATTTGCCAAGTAATAATATTTTAAGCATTGCAAAAGATAAGAACAATAGTATTTGGGTAGGAACTGATGACGGTATAGCTGTATTTAATTGCAATAATAATATTTTTGGAACAGGCGGGTGTGATGCAATTCTACCAGTAGTTCAACAAGATCAATTTGCAGGATTTTTATTTAAGGGAGAACAGGTTCAATGCATTGCTGTTGATGGAGCCAATAAAAAATGGATAGGAACACTTAATGGAGTATGGTTAATTAGTTCAGATGGCAAGCAATTAATTCAGCATTTTACAACAGCTAATAGTCCACTTTTAAGTAATGATGTTAAAAAAATAGGCATTGATCCTCAAACTGGCGAAGTATTTTTCGCAACTTTTAATGGTATATGCAGTTATAGAAGCACTGCAACTGAAGCAAATGAATCGTTCAATAATATTTTAGTTTTTCCAAATCCAGTTCCTACAGGATATAATGGCACAATAGCTATTAAAGGATTAATCGATAATACAACTATAAAAATTACTGAATTAAATGGACGTTTGGTTTATCAAACAAGAAGTTTAGGAGGACAAGCAATTTGGAATGGAAAAGATTATAACGGCAATAAAATTGCAAGTGGAGTTTATCTTGTTATTGCAAGAAATGATTCGGGCGAAGAAAAAATAGTTACTAAAATTATCATTACGAGCGGAAGATGATTCAACAATTTCAACTTGCAACAGAAAGACTAAGTTTAAGAGAACTTACAATTGTAGATGCCAATTTTATTTTACAATTGATGAATGCTCCTAATTGGTTGCAATATATTGGCGATAGACATGTGAGAACAAAATCTGATGCAGCAAATTATATTAGTGAAAAAATTATCAATAGCTATCGCAGTAACGGATTTGGCTTATATTTAATTCAATTAAAAGAAACTACTAAACCAATAGGTATTTGTGGTTTAGTGCAAAGAGATGGATTAGATACACCCGATATTGGGTTTTCTATTTTACCCATCTATGAAGGGAAAGGTTTTATTACAGAAGCAGCCAATGCCACAATTAAATATGCAAAAGATAATTTACGATTTAAAATTATCTACGGAATTACCACTGAAGATAATATTGCTTCAATTCAGGTTTTACAGAATATAGGGATGCAATTTTCTAAAAAAATACTGTTACCAAAAGAAAAGAAAACATTTATGTTATTTGAAACAAAATAATTATTGATCAACTTTTATAAACTCAGTTACTACACATGATCATAATTTTAGGAAACAGTAAAATTTTGCTGCTTGCTCTGTTTATCTAAACAAGTTTTGGGAGAAAATAAAGCCAAAAGATAAAAATCCTTTCATTTAATTTTAATCCTTATCTACATTTTTACTCGCTTTATAAAAAGCTGCTCTTTTAGGGCCAGGAAAAGGAACTTTATCTCCTTTAAGCCCATACCATAAAACTTCATTAAATTCTAAATCGGGTACAGCATCTTCTTTGGTAAGATCAAATTTTTCGGATCTTTTTTGCCATTCATTCATGGCTGTATTCTTATCCATCAAATTTATTGTAGGAACTATTGATTTAAATGTTGATGGCCTTGGAATATCATTAAATGAACGCCACATGGGTGTTGCAGCAGCATCATATTGCGACATAGGAGGAATTCCTAAAATTAATTCCATAGTTCGCAACATAGATGATGTAGAATACATTGTATGATCTACAAAACTTCTTTTAACAAAACCACCTGCAAGGTAAGCTGTACTCCGGTGAGCATCTACATGGTCTGCCCCATTTTGAGCATCATCTTCTAAAATAAAAATGGCTGTTTCATTCCAAATAGAACTCTTACTTAAATATTCTACAAATAAACCAACAGCCAAATCATTATCTGCTACATGAGCGTAAGGAGTTGGACGCCCTAACCTCAATCCCTCGGTATGATCATTACCAAAACGAACTGAATTAAATCGTGGAACAGCATTTACAAATAAAAGAGAATCAAAGTCTCGTTTCCACTGATTAAATCTAACAGTATCTTGTACTCTATTATCATACCCCGTAAAATAAGTGCATAAATGATTTTTTAGCACTGGTATATTGGGTTTGTAATTATCAGCAAACTCACCATAGGTTCTATAGCTAACATTTGCTTTTGCACAATGATCCCAAATAAAACCTCCTTTATTATTTGCTACAGCCCTGTTGCCTTCTGCATCATATCCACCTCCTCTGCCACCATAACTATTAACCCAATTCTTTTCTAAGAAATCTGTTGCATAAGCGCCAGTACTCCAATTATGACCATCTGCACTAACTTCACCATCTACATAAAAATTGTCGAGTAGTACAAATTCTCTTGCTAATTTATGTTGGTTCGGCGTTATGTTTTCTCCAAATAAAGTTAAACGTGGATCACCATTTCCTTCTTTCATATCTCCTAGTACTTGATCATAAGTTCTATTTTCTTTAATTACATAGAACACATATTTAATTGGACCTTGGGCACCAACTCTTCGTGGAATCGGATTTCCTTCTTCACCTTGAACAAATAATTCTTTTACTTTATTATAAGGCGTATTTCTATAAACTACTTGAGAATAAATACTTAATTCATTTTTAGTAGGTATATCTATAACACTCATTGTGCCTTTAAATAATCCTGCTATATATTGTACATCTTTGGGTTTATTTGGATCACCTTCCTGATAAGTTACAATTTGTTTATTGGCAAAAGGGTTCGGACCATAAGGATTGGCCATTGATGAAAATCCTTTTCCATTGGTTACAAATATTTTTTTACCTACAACTTTAACATTAGTAGGGTACCATCCTGTAGGAATAAAACCCAAGCTCTTACTTTCTACTGGTTTAGTTACATCAAAAACCGATAAACAATTATTATCTGCATTAGCAATATAGAGTGTTTTTTCGTCGGCACTTAAAGCTAAACCATTAGAAGTAGAACCATTTGGCGCATCGGGGTATAATGCAGCATTTAAAGTTTCAGTCACTTTTTTCTGTTCTACATTAATAACAGAAACAGAATTGTCATTTGAATTGGCAACGTATAATAGCTTACCTTTTTTATTTAATAAAATTTCATTTGGATTATCGCCTACTGCAATTTCTGCAACTATATTTTGTTGTTCTGTATCAAAAAAATACAACTTATCACAGCCCCAGCAACTAATATATAATTGTTTGCTGTCTGGAGATAATTGGCATGAATAAGCTTCCCCTCCCAATGCAAATTCTAGTTCAACTTTTTTAGTTTTTAAATTAACTATATAGAGTTTATTATTTTCTTTAGTTACAACATACATTAATTGCTTTTCATTATCAATGGCAATACCTGCTGGACCGATTTTATTGGGCCATTTTTTCCCTAGCACTATTGTATCGGGTTCAGATAATTTATTATCATTGATGCCATAAACTAGTATCCAGTTATCATGTCCACCTGAAGCATATAATTTTTTTGCATCATCACTAAATGCCAATCCATACCAACTCCGCCCAATTATTTTTGTATCAATTACCCTTTCGGTAGTTGGATCAATTAATTGAATACTTTGAATACTTTGCCCATTATTAGTAACTGCCATTAATTTTTTAGACTTGCTTACTACCATATTCAATGGCAGGTCTCCTAAAGAAAAGTTTCTTCCAACAGGAGTAAGCGACCAACCATTAGGCAAGGTTATTTTATTGGTTTCTACCTGTTCAACTGTTTGAGCATTTACAATGATTGAAGCAAAAAAAAGGGCAACTAGAAAAAATAATTTATACATCTCTTTAAAATTAATTTCTTGAAGATACAATTAAGCACAAAAGTTTATGTAATAAAACAATTAATTAACTTACCTATTATTTTGCATATTCGTAGCTACGTTGAACTTTGAATTTGAGCCCTTCTTTTGCGTCTTTAATTACCTTGTATTGTATCTGCCTCATCATTCCTGAAGGCTTAGAACTAGTTGAGTCAGTAGTATAAACAGGAAATCGGCGCATTAAGGATCCCTCCATCAATAAAAAGGTATCAAAGCCTATATATCCACTTCTTAATTTAGGGTCATTAACTATATCAGGGAAGGATATGGGGGCAAAGTTTTCATTATTTACTGATGAAACTCCAACTACATTTCCCCTACCTTTATCACCTGGCTCATATACATACAATACTAAATCAGGAAAAAAATCATTATTCAAATCATCTACTTCTGCTTTTAATATTCGTCCTTTGATTTCAAAACTTACATCACGAGCACTATTTTGAAAACCAATTGGAGTAATACTAACAATATTCTTTAGTTCACTTTTGTTACTACAAAGTACTTTATAGCCAGCCTTTCCGATTTTCATAGTTGTATCAATTTTATGATATTGCTGCCCATAAGATGTTACAAAAAAAATAGTACTAGAAAAAAAAAGGGTAATAATTTGCTTTTTCATATTATTAAGTTACATATTTCTTCGATATTGACCCCCTACTGAATATAAAGCAGTTGTAATTTGGCCTAATGAACAGTACTTAACTGTTTCCATTAATTCAGCAAATAAGTTTTCATTTTTTATTGCTGCCTGCTTTAATTTTTCTAATGCCTCATCACTTTTTGTATTGTTCACCAATTTAAATGCGAGAAGATTTTGAATTTGTTGTTCTTTTTCATCTGTAGTACTTCTGATAACTTCTCCTGGTAAAATAGTGGGACTACCTTTTTTATTAAGAAAAGTGTTTACGCCTATCAAAGGTAATTCGCCAGTATGTTTTAAGGTTTCATAATAAAGGCTTTCTTCTTGAATTTTATTTCGTTGGTACATCCTTTCCATTGCCCCAAGCACTCCACCTCTATCAGTAATTCTTTCGAATTCAATTAAAACGGCTTCCTCCACCAGATCCGTTAATTCTTCAATAGCAAAACTTCCTTGAATAAAGTTTTCGGTATTAGCAGTACCCAATTCTCTATTGATAATTAATTGAATAGCCATTGCCCTTCTTACACTTTCCTCAGTTGGTGTAGTAATGGCTTCATCATAAGCATTTGTATGCAAACTATTGCAGTTATCATAAATAGCGTAGAGTGCCTGCAAGGTTGTTCTTATATCATTAAAATCTATTTCTTGCGCATGCAAACTTCTACCGCTGGTTTGAATGTGGTATTTTAATTTTTGTGAACGATCATTTGCTTTGTACTTTAATTTCATTGCCTTAGACCATATTCTACGGGCAACTCTCCCAATTACACTGTATTCTGGATCCATTCCATTACTAAAGAAGAAAGATAAGTTGGGTGCAAAATCATCTATTTTCATATCTCTACTTAAATAATATTCCACATAAGTAAATCCATTTGATAATGTAAATGCCAATTGTGTAATTGGATTTGCTCCAGCTTCGGCAATATGGTAACCGCTAATACTTACGCTATAAAAGTTCCTTACTGCGTTATCAATAAAATATGCTTGAACATCACCCATTAATTTTAACGCAAATTCTGTTGAAAAGATACAAGTATTCTGTGCTTGATCTTCTTTTAAAATATCTGCTTGAACAGTTCCTCGCACCTGCTTTAAAGCTTCTGTTTTAATTTGTTGATAAATTTCATGCGAAAGTACTTCATCTCCGCTTAATCCTAATAAACCAATACCTAATCCATTATTCCCTTCTGGTAATCTTTCGGGTAATGCTGGATTGTAATAAATTGGCTTAGGTAAATGAGAAAACTTTTTTTCTATTATCTTATTCACTCTATCCCAATCATTATTATTTGTGATCCATTTTTCACAAAGCTGATCAATAGCAGCATTCATAAAAAATGCTAAAATCATAGGAGCTGGTCCATTGATAGTCATGCTTACCGATGTTTTTGCATCACATAAATCAAAGCCACTGTATAATTTTTTTGCGTCATCAACGGTAGCAATACTAACACCACTATTTCCTACTTTGCCAAAAATATCTGGACGATGAGCAGGATCTTCTCCATACAATGTAACGCTGTCAAAAGCAGTAGATAAACGAATTGCGGGTTGACCCAATGATACGTAGTGAAAACGTTTATTAGTTCTTTCTGGACCGCCTTCTCCAGCAAACATTCTGGTAGGGTCTTCACCCTGACGCTTCAACTCAAAAACGCCAGCAGTAAAGGGAAATTCACCAGGAATATTTTCTTGCAACTGCCAACGCAAAATATCACCCCAATCTTTATACCTTGGTAAGATCACTTTTGCTATTCTAGTTCCACTTAATGATTTTGTAGAAAGTGGCTGTTTAATTATTTTATCTCTTACAGAATATTCAAAAAAATCGGACTGATATTTTTTAACTAAAGCTGGCCACTGATCTATTAACTTCTTACAATTTAGATTTAATGAAGTTTCAAATTGATGGCTAATTTTCTGAAGCTCATGTTCAAGTGTAGGATTATTTTGAATAGTTTGTAATGAACCATTTAATTGATACCATTTTGTTGCAATTGTGCATTGTTCATTCACCCAAGTATCATAAGCCCTGTTTTGTTCCGTTATTTCTGCGAGATAACGAACTCTTTTGGGAGGTATTATTTTTGATTTTGTAGTAGTACTATCTTTTGAATATCCTTTTGAAGTATTTCCTGAACTATCAAAATCAATATTGCATTTTTGATGAATTGATTGTACAATTTTAGTGAATAATTGATTTACTCCAGCATCATTAAATTGAGCAGCAATTGTTCCAATAACTGGAAGATCCTCATCCTTTGCATCCCACAATTCGTGACTTCTTTTATATTGCTTTCGCACATCATGTAAAGCATCTAGTGCGCCGGCTTTATCAAATTTATTAATACAAATTACATCAGCATAATCAAGCATATTAATCTTCTCTAATTGAGATGCAGCACCGTATTCGGGAGTCATTATATA
>JAYTXG010000020.1:0-2635 GCA_043743375.1 Sphingobacteriia bacterium | reverse complement strand
TTGGTATATCAAATTCTTCAACGTCAAAGCTTAATAGAATTGACCGATTCATTAAATGAGGTTAGTTTCTTTTACAATATAGTGAGGTCTATGTTTGCTCTGAATAAAGAGTTTGCCGAGGTATAAACCTATTATTCCTAAAATCATTAATTGTAATCCACCGAAGAAAGCAATTGTTGCAATCATGGAAGCCCATCCAGAAACAATATGTCCATAAATCAAACTAATTAAAATATATGGAATGTATAAAAGAGAAAATAGCGAAAAGAATAATCCTAGATATGCTGCTATGTATAAGGGTTTCGTGCTAAAAGAGGTGATACCTTGTAACGCAAATCGGATCATCTTTTTGACAGTGTACTTCGATTGTCCTTCACCACGAGCAGCAGAAACATACTCAATACCGATCTGCTTAAACCCCATCCATTTTATTAATCCACGCATAAAAATATCTGCTTCTGTAAAACTTCGAAATACACGAACTACTTTATGATCCATCAATCTAAAATCAGCTGTTCCCTGTTCTAATTCAATATCCGATAAATTATTAATAATATTATAAAACATATTAGATGTTTTACGTTTTAAGTACTGAATATCTTGGTGGTCATTTCTAATTGTATACACTATATCGTATCCTTCTTCCCATTTTTTAATTAGCTCAGGAATTAAAGATGGTGGATGTTGTAAATCGCCATCCATCATAATCACGCCATCGGCTTCTGTTCTATCAAGTGCTGCTTTAAGTGCATTTTGGTGACCAAAACTTTTGGTTAATGAAATATAAAAAATATGATTGTTACTTGCAGCTTTTTCTTTGATAAATTCTAAAGTACCATCAGTACTACTATCTTCTACAAAAATGACTGAATAAGTATAGGGCAAATTCTTTAATGCTTTGTTAATCTCATCCAATAGAATAGGAAGATTACCTCTTTCATTACAAACAGGAACTATAATAGATAAAGTTTTTTGAGGCGCAATTGGCTGCATAAGGGCTTAAATGATACATCACAAAGCTAAAACTTATTTTTTACTAAGTTGCTTACAATGGAACTTAGTCCCTCTTTCATACTAACGATTGGTTTCCAATGCAATAAGCTAGCAGCTTTTGAAATATCTGCGATGGTATCCATTATCTCTGCAGTTCTTTTTTCGGCACTGCTGGTAACTAGATAATTGGTACCGCAAATTTGCTGAACCATATCTATAATTTCTTTTACAGAAAAACTTACCCCCGATCCTATATTAATAATTTCGAATTGTTCAATGGCAATTGCTTTAATAATGGCTTGAATAAAATCATCAATATATAAATAATCTCTTCTAGGCGCTAAATCTTTTACATGCACTATTTTTTTATGTAGAACCTGATCAATTATTTCTGGGATAAGAAAAGAGGGGTTTTGATTGTTTCCATAAATATTAAAGGGTCGTAAAATAACTGTTTTAACTCCATACGAAGCTGCATATAATCTACAATATTCTTCAGCAGTTTTTTTTGAAAGAGCGTAAGGGTTGGGAGTATAGATTGGTGCCGTTTCATTAATAGGAAGTGTATCAGCATTACCATATAAATAAGAGCTGATATAAATAATTTTGGCGTTGTTTTTTTTACAATACTCTAAAGCCCTAAGAGTGCCAAGTGTATTTGTTTCTAAAAATAAATCTGGTTTTTTCCAGCTATCTGGCACAAAAGTTCTTGCGGCAAGATGAATAACAATCTCTGCAGGTGCAATCGTTTCCCATGTTTGTAAGATCGCAATATCTCCTTCTTTACTACTTAGCTCAATTAATTGATGGCCTTGTTCTTTAAGAGAACTGCAAAGTATTTTTCCAATAAATCCATTAGCGCCAGTTACTAATATTTTAAACATATAGTATTTTATCTTTCAACTGATCAAATTGTTCAATTGCTTCAACATAATCATCTGGTCGACCAATATCAAGCCAAAGTCCAGTAAAAGTATTTACGGCCACAGGTTCATTTTTTGCCAACAATGCTAACATCAATTGATCAAAACCATAAGGCGTATTATTGGGAATAAATTCCAATATTTTTTTACTAAGCATATAAATGCCCATACTTACTTCATACGTATTTTTTGGTTTTTCTTTAAAGCCAGTTAAAAAACCGTTGCTTGTTTGCAAAACGCCATAATCAATCATTTCTTCTCGCAAATGAGAGGAGATAGTATATATTGCTCCACTTTGAACATGTCTTTCAAAAAACTCGGCAAATACAATATCAGTAAGGATATCGCCATTCATTACCAAAAAATGATCGGGCAAATTATTAATGAGTTTTAGTGGTCCCATTGTTCCCAAAGGCTGATCTTCTAATGAATATTCAATTGAAATTCCCCATTTACTTCCATCACCAAAAAAAGCTTTTATTAATTCTGCTTGATGATTAACGGCAAGTGTAATATGCGTAAAACCTTGCACTACTAATTGTCTTACTATTACTTCTAAAATTGGATAATCGCCAATTGGCATGAGCGGCTTTGGAAGCACAATGGTGTAAGGGCGTAATCTGCTTCCTTTTCCTCCTGCTAAAATTACTGCGTGTTTGATCATGTTGATGGTTAAATATTATAAGTATCAGTTTTATAGCGAGCTAAGTTAGCCGGTT
>JAYTXG010000019.1:0-4137 GCA_043743375.1 Sphingobacteriia bacterium | reverse complement strand
TAATTCAATACTTAATTATAATTAATATTTTAAAGTATTCTAAAGAAAATACGCTGTTGGCTTTATTTATTTCTGCACTAGTTTTTGGATTGAATCATTATTATTCAATACCCTATATAGTGAAAACATTTTTTGCAGGATTAACATTCGGTACACTTTTTTTATCTCAAAAACCAAATTTTACTAAAGGATTTATTTACGTTTCAATAACGCATTCTTTATATAACCTATTTGCTACAATTATGAATAATATTTAATGAATAGCTCCAATCTTCCTAAAATTAACAAGATGTATTTTTTGCAGTCAACTAGTATGTATATGCTTTATTACTGCATAGTATTTATTTTAATTATTGGAATAATTTTACTGCCTATTGTAAAAGTAAAAGTGTCGGTAAAAACAAGTGGTATACTAAGACCTTCAATTGAAAGAACAGAAGTTAAAGCTACTTCAACAGGAATAGTACAAAAGATTTATTTTAAAGAAGGAGATTATATTAGTAAAGGCCAATTATTAATGCAAATTAGTCAACAATATCTCCCAGAAAAATCAACTAATAATAATACAGAAATCCAAAGGTGTAAAGAAAATATAGCAGATCTGATAGTGCTTATTTCAGGAGAAATTAATGATAACAATATACCTCAAAAATTATATTTACCTATCTATCAACAACAAGCCAGCAAATTCATTCAACAATCAAAAGCACTTGAAGTAACACTCAATAAATTAAATGTGGAGTGGAAAATTGATAGCTCCCTATTTATCGATAAAGTAATTTCTAAAAAAGAGTTGTTTGATAAAAAATCAGAAAACGATCAGCAAATATCGAATTTCGAAGCATTTAAATATGAGCAGACAGTTGTTTGGCAAAAAGAACTATTACAATATAATTTACAACTCGAAGCAGCTAAAAAAACAAACTTACAATTTCAAGAAGAAATAGGCTTTACTAAAATATATGCACCAGTTAGTGGTTTTATACAACAGTTAGCCGCTAAGTATTCTGGAAGTTATGTTACCTCTGCCGAATCAATTTGTTTGATTTCTCCAGAAACAGATTTAATTGCTGAGTGCTTTGTTTCTCCTAAAGATATTGGAATGGTATATAAAGGACAAGAGGCAATTCTACAAGTGGATGCTTTCAATCATCATCAATTTGGTATCGTAAAAGCCAAGCTTATTTCTATTGATAATGACTATATAGTAATAAATAATAAACCAGTTTTTAAAATTCGATGTTTACTTAATAAATCTAGTTTATCACTAAAAAATGGGTTTAAGGGAATTTTAAAAAAAGGGTTCACCATTCAAGCTCGTTTAACTATTGCAGAGAGAACATTATGGCAATTGTTATCTGATTCTGTTAATGATTGGCTTGATCCAGCTGCTTCTCCAATAACTTAATTTATGTTTCGAAATCGTATACTTATTCGTCAGCGTGATATCACTGATTGCGGTGCTGCATGCTTAGCTTCAATTGCAGCATATTATCGTCTTTTTATTTCGGTTAGTAATATAAGGCTACATGCAGGAACTGATAAGCTGGGAACTAATTTGCTTGGATTAATTGAGGCTGCTAATGAATTAGGTTTTAGAGCAAAAGGTGCAAGAGGAAATAGTGCCAGTCTTTCAACAATTCCACTTCCTTGTATTGCTCATGTTATCCTGCCAAATAAATTGCATCATTATGTAGTTATTTATAATGTACGAAAAAAAATTCTTCATTATATGGACCCAGCTCATGGGAAAATACACAAGACTAGTATTGATGCTTTTATGAAAATTTGGTCTGGTGCTATTCTATTAATGATACCTGATGCCCAATTTAAATCAAGCGGAAAAAAAGTAAATAATTTGAGTCGATTTATTTATTTAATTCAACCACATAAGATCAACATGATTCAAGCATTAATTGGGGCTTTAATTTACACTATACTTGGTTTGTCTTTTTCTGTTTATCTCCAAAAAATAATTGATCAGGTTCTAGTCAGCGGCGATACAGGACTTTTGAGAATCTTAAGTATTGGAATGATAATCATACTTATATTACAATTTTTCTTGGGAAATATTAAATCAATCATTGCATTACAAACAGGTCAACAGATTGATATTCGGTTACTATTTGGTTATTATCGTCATTTGCTTTTATTACCTTCTAAGTTCTTTGATTCAATGCGAACGGGTGAAATATTAAGTAGACTAAATGACGCTGTAAAAATTCGTTTATTTATAAATGATATTGCATTAGGGTTAGTAGTCAACTTTTTTATTCTTACATTCTCTATCCTCTTGATGTTCATCTACAACAAAGTTCTTGCCTTAATTACATTGTTGATTATTCCTTTTTATTTTTTAATTTATTGGATTAATAATCGAGTGAATAAAAAATGGCAAAGAAAATTAATGGAACAGTCTGCTGAATTAGAAAGCCAATTAGTTGAATCAGTTAACGCAATAGCTACAATCAAACAATTTGGACTAGAAGAATTTATAGGGCACAAAACCGAAAATAAATTCATGCAAATAATAAATACAGTATATAAAAGTGGCTTATATGGTATTATTATAGGTACTTCAACTGATTTTATTACTAAACTATTTACTGTATTACTTATTTGGACTGGAAGCTATTATGTTACTCAACAACAATTATCACCCGGAGAACTTTTATCTTTTTATGCATTAATCGGGTATTTTACTGGTCCTGTTTCTTTCTTAATTGATTCAAATAAACATATTCAAGAAGCATCAATTGCTGCCGACAGACTATTTGAAATAATCGATTTAGATAAAGAGCAAGTCATTCAAAATCAAATCAATTTTTCAAGTGAATTGATGGGTGATATTCAATTTAATGATGTATGCTTTCGGTATGGGTCTAGATCAAATGTTTTTCCTGAACTATCTCTATTGATACCTATAGGAAAGAGTACTGCAATAGTTGGACAAAGTGGTAGTGGTAAATCAACATTACTTGCTCTTTTGCAGAATTTCTATACACTACAAAGTGGAAATATTACTATTGGAGGAATAGATTTAAAACATTTCAATAATTCAAGTCTTAGAAATCTTATTGCAGTTGTACCACAGCAAATAAATCTTTTTGCAGATTCAATTATAAACAATATTGCCATTGGCGAATATGAACCTGATCTTCAAAAAGTTTTGGGAATTGCTCATTTATTAGGAATTAATGAGTTCATTGAAAAATTACCTGAAGGGTATAATACAATTTTAAGTGAACAAGGCGAAAATTTATCTGGAGGACAAAGGCAAAGAATTGCTATAGCAAGAGCACTTTACAGAAATCCAGAAGTCTTAATTTTAGATGAAGCAACTAGTAGTTTAGATGCAATTAGTGAACAAAAAATTCAATCAGTGTTAGATTGGTTTAAACTCCAAGGAAAAACAATTATTATAATTTCTCATAAAATATCAACTATAAAAAATTGTGATCAAATACTAGTATTGGAAAACGGCCAACTCACCGAACAAGGCACACACGAGCATTTAATTCAATTAAATGGAGCTTACACAAAACTTATTTAATAATTATTTATCTGCAATTAGCAACTCCTCCACCACGTTCGCAAAATGCGCATGCTCCAATGCATGTACTTTTGTGGCCAACATTTCAGCATCATCGCCAACTTCAATTTTGCAGGTGGTCTGAAATATAATTGCCCCCTCATCGTACTGCTCATTTACATAATGTATGGTTATGCCACTTTCTGCATCCCCCGCAGCAATTACTGCTTCATGTACTTTATTGCCGTACATACCCTTTCCGCCATATTTTGGTAAAAGTGCTGGATGAATATTAATGATCTTATTGGGGTAGGCATTGATGAGAGCAATTGGCATCTTCCATAAAAATCCTGCTAATACAATAAAATCAATGTTAAAAGCAGCTAATTCTTGTAAATAAGAAATAGAACTATTAAACTGCTCTTTTTGGATTAATAAGGTGGGGATATTGTGTTTTTCGGCAACAGTAAGCACTCCAGCACCTGGCTTATTGCAAACAATCAGCGCAACTTTTACCAAACCGCTTCCCTTAAAATGATCAATTATTTTGGCCGCATTGGTGCCTGTGCCCGAAGCAAAAATGGCCAGTTTTTTCATGATTTCAT
>JAYTXG010000018.1:0-3387 GCA_043743375.1 Sphingobacteriia bacterium | reverse complement strand
GGGTAGCCATCACCATTAATATCGCCCACAGAAACGCCAAGTCCGAAACTTATTAACGAGCCATGAATACCAGCCTGCTTTGTAACTTCAGTAAAATGCCCATTATCGTTCCGAAATAAATGATCGCCACCTCCTTTTAAAAACGCACCAACCGACCAATCTTTTTCAGGTAAATCTCGCCTATTTGCAAAGCCTAACTGGTTAACAGGAATAGGACTATTGTTAATCATAAAACAATCTAAATCGCCATCCATATCATAATCAAAAAAAGAAACTTGTGTTGTGTAAGCGGATATATCTAACCCATATTTAGCAGCAGATTCTGTGAAGGTTAAATCGTGGTTATTGATGTATAGTTTATTCTTGCGATTACCCGTACTCATGTGGCCAGAACTGCTAACGTAAATATCTAGCCACCCATCCCCATTTACGTCGGCAAAAACCACCCCGGTATTCCATTTATCATCTACAATAATGCCTGCCTTATTACTTATATCATCAAATTTAAAATTGCCTTTGTTAAGGTATAATTTATTGGCACTAGTGTTTGAAGTAAGAAAAACATCGGGTAACCCATCATTATTAATATCGCCAATGGCAACACCACCACCATTATAGAAATTACGGAATAAAAAACTATTTTCTACACGCCCATCCTCAACGGTATTTGTAAAGTTAATACCTGTACTATCCATCAATTGAAACAAGGCAGGACTAACACTAACTTCCTTTATAGCATTTTTACAGCCAATAAATACAAACATTAAGGTAAAAGCAAGCAATAATGAAGGCACTTTTCTCATAGTTAAAAACATCATGTAATCTACATAAAAATGAGAGGCCATTTTACAATGACCTCTCTTAAATTTATTATAAAATTAAATCAAAAAGCTAATTATCAATAACCAGGATTTTGTTTAAGATTAGGATTTGCGGCTAAAGCTTGATTAGGAATTGGGAAGAACAGATTTTTTGGATTATCTGTTGGTTTTAAACCCCAAGGCTTAAGAAATACACCAAAACGTAATAAGTCCGTTCTTCTATGGCTTTCCCAATATAATTCTCTACCTCTTTCGGCTAAGAATGTATTGGCATCATCAACATTATTTGTATTTACAAGTGGCAATGTTATGAAGGGTGCTGCACCACGAGCAACCCTTAATTGGTTTACCAAAGTTAAACCAGCTGCGGTAGCACCCGTACGCATTTGAGCTTCAGCAACCATTAATACAACATCTGCGTAACGGAAAATCATTACGTAATTACCAGCAGGACCACCATAGAATGCGTAGTCGGGTACATATTTTACAACACGAATACCAGTTACTTCTAAGTTTGCGCCAGTTTCAATCATATTTGCTGCAATAGTAGGATCGTAAAATAATGGCGCACCTTTTCTATCTTTAATAGCCACCCCATTTTCGTTGTATTGCTGACCAACCAAAAAACCGGGACGTAAACCAGATACGTTCGTAGCACCTGCGTAATATCTTCCGCCAATTCTATTATCTAGTACAGTATCGGCGGGACCAAATGCAGTAGGCATAGCCGAGGTATTGAAACTGTTATAAAAATCACTAATGGTGGAAAAACCATTCCAACCAGCATTAGGATTATTAGGTGTATAAGAATTATAATGTAAAGTCATATTCCAACGAGTTTCGATACCAGCATGATTAGTAGAAACACCAGATTTATTTGGATAAACAAAAATACCTTCCTTAGATTTCACACTATTATCTACACTGAAATTATCAAAATAGTTAGGCGTAAAAGAGTAATTACCACTATTTATTATTGAATTACCAAGAGCAATTACTTGAGCCATATCTGCAGCATCAAAAGTTGGTGCTGTTCTATTGATATACATACCTTTATTTAAGTAACATTTCATTAATAACATTCTTGCAGCATCAGGGTTAGCCAATGTATTAGCATTTGAAGTTGGTAAATCAGGCAATGCAGCTGTCAATTCACTAATAATAAAATTGATACCATCAGCACCAGATTTTACAACAGGCGCATTTAATAGATTATCGCCTGGATTTCTAAATGGATATTGACCATACAAATCAAATAGATAATACAATGACAAGGCTCTTATAAATTTAGCTTCAGCAGCTTGAGATTTAGTAGGATTGAACCCTAGCACGTTAGTAGCATCGAAATTAATTTTATTTAAGTCGTTGAACACATCACGAACCTGACCATGATCCGCATTCCAATTATGACTATGAATTACACGCCAAACACCGTTATCATCCCAGTCACCCCCTCTTGTTGGTACCAAAGATTCGTCGGTAGAGTTTTCTTCCAATGAAAAAACACCACTTTGACCTGTAAATGGCCCTGCAACATCAGAATAGGCTGCTGATAATAATAAACCTGTACCCGCAGCACCCAATGAAGATGATACTTGCGCATTGGTAAGCGTTCCATTCAACCCCTCATCTAGCTTCGTACAGCTAGATATTGCAACTACAGCTAACAACGGTAGAGCGAACTTTTTTAAATTTTTATATGATTTCATACGTTTAAATTTTTTAATTGACTATAAAGAGAAGTTTAAACCAAAGCTTATATTTCTAGGCGTAGGGTAAGGTACATATTCAATAGATCTTGAAGGATAAGAGTTATTACTCTTGTCTATATTAACTTCAGGATCGAAACCAGTGAACTTAGTTATGACGAATAAATTGCTGCCGCTAACAAACACACTAGCATTTTTAAGGTATTTACCAGTGTTACCAATGTTGTATCTAACAGTTAGATTTCTTAGTTTAAAATAATCGCCTTTTTCTAAAAATCTTGTAGAAGCACCTACACCGCTAGCCTGTTTTTCAGCTGAGTTGTAAGCTGCAACATCAATATTTCTTCCTTGAGCAATCCCTGCAATATTTGTAACAGAAGTTGCAGTATTATTGTAGATCATGAAGCCAAATGCACCACCCATATTCAAACTAAGTGTAAATTTTTTATAACGTAAAGAAGAACTAAAGCCAACTAGAGCATGAGGATTTGGATCGCCTGCAAACTGAGGGTTAGC
Organism: Sphingobacteriia bacterium; assembly: GCA_043743375.1. Classification (GTDB taxonomy): domain Bacteria; phylum Bacteroidota; class Bacteroidia; order Chitinophagales; family Chitinophagaceae; genus Sediminibacterium. Next base: position 341 of record JAYTXG010000018.1, on the reverse strand, counting down.
CCCAATAATTTGATTCCCAGTAGCATCAAAGCCTTGGAATGGTTTTAAGTAATATGCATTTACTGGTTGATTATTTGTTATAACTTGAGCTAATGTACCTGACACGCCTTGACCGTTAATTTGACCAGTTTGTACAAAATTGTCTAACCCAGTGTTAGGGTCTGTGAAGTTTCTAATAATATTTTTGTTGTACGCATAATTAAAATTCACATCCCAACCTAAATCTTTTCTATCTATAATAATTGCACCTAAAGCCAACTCAACACCAGAGTTTTTTAATTGAGCATCTTTTAAGTTCACAAATGTTATTGAAGATGGGGCTGGTTGAATAGCACTTGTTT
>JAYTXG010000017.1:0-8542 GCA_043743375.1 Sphingobacteriia bacterium | reverse complement strand
GCAAAAAGTAATTTTCCATTCTCCCAAAAATTACGGAACAATGGATCTTCTGTTAAATAAACTACCGCTCCCCTACCTATATTCTGCACTCCAAATAACATTCCGTCTTTTAGCTTAGCTTTTACTTTTGCACCAGCTACACCAGTAACGTAAGCATCTTTTTTTATTGTACCAACATTCCATCCATCTTTCATTATCTCATATAAAATATTATCTTGTTTTAGCGTATAATAAAAATCAGGGTAACCAAATCCCAATGGATGCGTATTATCTATATCAATTTTATAAATTGCTCCAGGTACTGAATTACTTAAGGATTCTTTGTCTCTATCTCCATATTTTTTTACTGTACTATCCATCTTTGTATCAGGCTTATTTTCTTTATTTTTAAGTCCCCACTCATTCGCCATAATAGCAACTGCATTTTCCATTGCAATAATTTTTCCTCCACTCCTTACAAAATCTTTCAGTTTATCAGTAGTTGTTTTTTCAGTAAAGGTTCTATATCCACCATCAGGCAAAATCAACACATCATAATTTTTTAAATTCAATCTTCCTATATCACCAGCGTTTAATAGCGTAATTGGGTATTCCAACATTTTATCGAAATAATGCCATACTTCTCCAGCTGCTAATGACGATACCATATCTCCTGTAAGCATAGCTACCTTAGGTGCCGACGCGATTATTTTAATATCTGGCGATCCAAAATCAACGCCTTTATCCATAAAGCCAGTTTCTACTGTTTCTGCTTGAACACTGTATTTTTTACAAGCTTCATTGGCAACAGTTAACCAATTTGATTGGTTACTTGTTTTTAAAATAACCAATGTGCCTCTATCATAAGTTTTATTTTTTATAGTGAATGGTTTTTCTACAAACCGGGCTTTTATTCCACTCTTTAAAATGTGCGCGAGAATTTTAGCACTGCTAAAAGAATTATAAGGAATTAATACACCGTAATTGCTGTTCGCATCTACAATAGTTGCATTCATCAATTTGGGCTCCCCACTAAAATCTAGTTTTTCTTTTACAGCATAACATTTTATTCCGTATGCATAAGATGCAGCCCAAGCTGTAATATCATAAGTGATTGAATCTGTTACAACTGTTTTTGGTTCAAGTAATACTTTGGCCAAAACTGACTTCGACTGAAATGCACTTACTGCAATATGAATACCTTCATCTACAAATGCATCATCTTTACCAGAAAAATAATTATAGCCGCGGAATATTTTACTACTAAGAGTTCCATACTCAATACCATTCACTTCTAATAATTTTTTTAAAGGAGCCATTTTATTTTCATCCTTAGTAGTAAATACATATGTTTTATACGCTCCTATTTTGCCTGCTTTTCCATCATCAAAAAATTGTTTAAATTCTGTTATTACTTTCTGCCTGTTTTTAGAAGTTGTTTCAATAGTAGACAATCCTGTTGTATAATGGTGCATTGCGCGATCAACAAGAGTAAGCGTATCATTATCTTGATTAATTACTGCAAGACCACCACGTCCGCCGCCTCCTTGCTCAAAAGTCATTCCAATTGCTCCATTATATATAGGATATGAATCGCCATAAGAAGGATATAATAAATCGAATCTTTCCTTTGTAAAAAATAACCAATTATTGTCATCAAAATATTTAGCGTTATTTTTTCCAATCATGGTTTGAAAATCTCTTTGCCATGGGGTAATTACTTCATGGATGGGCTCTGCTGCAGGGGCAAAATAGTAAGGCTCATTAACACCTTGCTCATGATAATCTACATGTATTTGTGGCATCCATTGATTGTATTTTTTTAAGCGCTGTTGAGTTTCTAACTGAGTTTGCCATGCCCAATCTCTATTTAAATCAAAATTATAATGATTACTACGCCCACCAGGCCAAGGCTCGGAATGTTCTCTTGATGCAGGATCGGGATTAGCGTTTTTGCCTACCATTGAATTATACCAATTTACATAACGGTCTCTTCCATCAGGATTAATACAAGGATCGAGAATCACAACTGTATTTCTTAACCACTCTTTTGTTTGCGTATTATTTGGATCTAATAAAGCAAAGATTGTAAGCATAAAAGCTTCAGAAGATGATGTTTCGTTACCGTGTACATTGTAACTTAACCAAATTATAGCTGGCGCATTTTCTGTTTGCGGGGCTACATTATCAGCATTTAAACCAGCTAAACGCAGGTTATTTAATCTGATAGATTCTAGTTTCTGCATATTTTCGGCATTACTAACTATTGCAATCATCAACTCCCTACCCTCATTGGTTTCCCCATATTTCTCCACCTTCATCATTTCGGGTTTTGCCTGAGCTAGGGATTTAGCATATTCTACAATTTTATGGTGGCGGGTAAAACGAGTACCTACTTTGTACCCTAAAAATTGTTGGGGGCTTTGTAATGCTTGACTGTAAAGTGCTCCAGAAAAAATAATTAAACAGCTAACAAATAGTAATTTCTTCATATAATGTAAATGTGGAGTGAAAGTAACAATAAAGGCATAATCAACATTAAAATATGGAAATAAGTTTATTAAAATAGGATTAGCCGATCGAGAGAAATTATGTAATTTAAGCCCATGAAAAAAATAATTTTATTTTGTAATTGTCTGGTAGCTCTATCCTTGTTAAATGGGCAATCCAATTTTTCCATAGTTGGCCCAGGTAAAGCAGTAAATCCTTATTCTTATACTGTAGTAAAAAGGGCTGAATACAAGCAAGCTGCTGTTAGTAGTGCGCATCCATTGGCAAGTATGGTTGGTGCCGAAGTAATGAAAAGAGGAGGTAACGCTTTTGATGCTGCTATTGCAACTCAATTGGTTTTAGCAGTGGTTTACCCTACTGCCGGCAATATTGGAGGTGGTGGATTTTTATTGGCTCGAAAAATGAATGGAGAATTAATTGGTATCGACTATAGAGAAGCAGCGCCTGAAAAAGCCAATAGAGATATGTACTTAGATAAGAATGGTAACCCGCAAATGAATTTATCCATGGCAGGACATTTAGCTGCTGGAATTCCTGGAACTATTGCCGGATTATTTGCAACATTAACTTATGCAAAATTATCATTCGAACAATTAATACAACCAGCAATAGATATAGCTACAAAAGGATATGTTTTAACAGAAAAAGAAGCTGCTAGCTTGAATAGTGTTAAAGAATCCATCACAAAAAATAGTACTGAAACAACCGCTTTGGTTAATGCTACAAAATGGAAAGTTGGAGACACATTAGTTCAGAAAGATTTGGCTGCTACTTTAAAGCGAATTCAAAAAGAGGGTGCTCTAGGTTTTTATGCAGGAAAAACTGCAGAATTAATTGTTGCAGAAATGCAAAGAGGTAACGGTATTATTACATTGAATGATTTAAAAAATTATACAGCAAAGCTGCGCAAGCCACTAACGTTTAATTATAAAGGTCACGAAATAATCAGCTTTGCGCCTCCAAGTAGTGGTGGTATATTATTAGCACAAATGTTTAAAATGATTGAAAAATATCCGATGACCAAATTTGGATTTCAATCAACAAAAAGTGTTCAATTAATGATAGAGGCAGAAAGAAGAGCTTATGCAGATAGAGCCGAATTTATGGGCGATCCCGACTTTTTTAAAGTACCAGTAAAAACATTAATGAGTGATGCATATATTAATCAACGCATGAGCGATTACAATCCAGAAAAAGCAGGTGTTAGTATTAATGTAAAAGCTGGAATAATTAAAGAGAGTGAACAAACAACTCACTTAAGTGTGGTAGACCCTGCAGGCAATATGGTATCGGTTACAACTACTTTAAACAATGGTTATGGTAACAGAACTGTAGTTGGTGGTGCTGGATTTTTACTGAATAATGAAATGGATGATTTTAGTGTGAAACCAGGAGTACCCAATATGTATGGAGCAATAGGTGGAGAAGCAAATTCAATTCAACCCGGGAAAAGAATGTTAAGCTCCATGACTCCTACCTTAGTAATGAAAGATAAGAAACCTTATATAGTAATTGGTACTCCAGGTGGAACTACAATTCCAACTTCAGTTTATCAAGCAATAGTAAATGTTATTGATTTCAACATGTCTATTGGCGACGCCATTGATAAGCCTAAATTTCATCATCAATGGCTACCAGATGAAGTAATGGTAGAACCAGATTTTAATGCTAGCACTAAGGAACAATTGCAAAAGATGGGGTATAAAATAACTGTTCGTGGTACAATTGGGAAAACTGAGGGCATTCGTTTCTTACCCAATAAAAGAAGAGAAGTTGCGGCAGATAAAAGAGGCGACGATTCAGTTGCAGGGTTTTAGATAAAAAAATATTCAAATGAATTTAAATGAAGGGTTTTTAAAAGATTCGATTAAGCGTTTCAAATATTACAAAGATTTAGGCGATAAAACATTTGAACAATTAGAGCAAGCAGATTTCTTTTTTACACCAGATTCGGAAAGTAACAGTATTGCAATAATTATACAACATTTGTATGGAAATATGTTGAGTAGGTGGACTAATTTTTTAACCGAAGACGGAGAAAAATATTGGCGAAAAAGAGATGCTGAATTTGAAGCGATGCAATGTAGTAAAACAGATTTACTTAATTTTTGGAATGATGGATGGAAATGCTTGATTGATACTTTAGAAAGTTTAGAAACAGCTGATTTAATAAGGACCGTTACTATTAGAACCGAGCCTCTATTTGTTTATGATGCTATACTTAGGCAATTAGCCCATTATCCTTATCATGTTGGTCAAATTGTTTACTTAGGAAGAATGATTAAAAAAACCAATTGGACGACATTAAGTATTCCTAAAGGTTATAGCGCTGCTTATTTAGAGCAAGTAAAAAAAGAACAAAAGAAATAAGTAACTACAGACCCCCTTTTTTAAATTGTTCTGCAGCATAATGTGCAGCCCTAGCAGTTAATGCCATAAAGGTAAGTGAAGGATTTTGAGTGCCTGTTGAAGTCATGCATGCTCCATCTGTTACAAACACATTTTTACAATGGTGTAATTGATTCCACTCATTCAATAAAGAAGTTGTAGGATCTCTGCCCATTCTTACCCCACCCATTTCATGAATATCGAGCCCGGGTGCTTGTTTGTTGTCGTTAGTTGAAATGTTTTTACAACCAGCTTTTTCAAGCATTGCTTTTCCTTCTTTAAAAAAATCTTGTAGCAGTAATTCGTCATTTTCATCATAATCAACTGATACTTGAAGTTGAGGAATTCCCCATTCATCTCTTTCCGCATCACTTAATGAAACATAATTGGATTCTTTAGGTAAAGTTTCGCCTTGCATCATCATATAAATTTTCCATCCTCCTAATTCAGTAATAGCTTCTTTTAAAGTAGCACCAATTTCATCAGACTTAGCCCTTCCACGAGATGCATTAAAAAAAATCATGTAACCTCTTTTAAAATTTTTTTCATGTTTCAACACATTACTAAAATTAGGCATCATTACCTGAGTTGGTCTTCGTCCAAAATAGTATTTATCGAGTGGACCATCATACAAAGCATTAATTGTTCCTCTGTAATTTTGAAATGCAATGTATTTGCCTAATAAGCTGTTATCATTACCTAATCCGTTGGGAAATCTTTTACTTGTTGAATTAAGTAATATTAAGTTGGTATTTAAACAAGCCGCATTTACAAAAATGATACGTGCATAATATTCTGTTACCGCATGGGTAATAGCATCAACAACTTTTACGCCAATTGCTTTTTGTAAAGTATCATCGTAGATGATAGAATCTACTACACTATTAGGTTGCAGTGTAAGTTTATTCGTTTTTTTTGCTGCAGGAATAGTAGAACTATTTGAACTAAAGTATGCTCCGAATGGGCAACCTCTATCACATACATTTCGAGCTTGGCATTTTCCCCTGCCCTGTTGCAAATGAACATCAGTAGGTTCTGTAAGGTGAGCGCATCTTCCTTGAATAACGTGCCTTTCGGGAAAAGAATTTTTTATTTTTTTTTGCAATTCACGTTCCACACAATTCATTTCCCATGGTTGTAAAAATTCGCCATCGGGCAAAACATCTAATCCATCTTTATTGCCACTTATGCCTGCAAATTTTTCTACATAACTGTACCATGGAGCAAGATCATTGTAACGTATGGGCCAGTCTACTGCAAAACCATCGCGCAGTGGACCTTCAAAATCATATTTACTCCAACGTTGGGTTTGACGAGCCCAAGTGAGCGATTTGCCACCAACTTGGTATCCTCGTATCCAACTAAAAGGTTTTATTTGAACATAGGGGTGTTCATAATCTTTTACAAAAAAATGTTTGGTTGCTTCAGTAAAAGCATAGCAGTGACTAACTATGGGCGTAGTATCTTGTTCGGGAGGAGGAACTTTACCTCTATGTGGTAACTCCCATGGGTTTAAAGTGGCAGTAGGGTAATCTTTTAAATGCTCTACATTTCTACCTCTTTCTAAAACCAAAGTTTTTAACCCTTGTTCGCACAATTCTTTTGCAGCCCAGCCTCCACTGATACCGGAGCCGATTACTATTGCATCATATTTATTTGATGAATTTAAATTATCAGCCATTATAAGATTGCTTTATTGAAACCATTCATTAAATTTTGAAAGATCTACATTTCCTCCGGTTATTATAATACCCGTTTTTTTCCCTTTAAATAAATGTTTGTTTTTTAATACGGCAGCCAATGGAACTACACAACTTGGCTCTACAACTATTTTCATTCGCTCGTAAACTAATTTTAGTGCAGCTTTTATTTCTTCTTCAGATACCAATAAAATAGCTGTTACATGTTCTCTTATTATTGATAAAGTTTGTTCGCTTAATGTTGTCATTAATCCATCAGCAATTGTTTTAACAAACGGTGCTTTTTCTACTTTGCCAGATTTAAAACTTAATATAGCATCTGCTGCACCTTCGGGCTCACCTGCATATACTTCTATTGTAGGATTAAAATAATGAGCCCATAGAGCAGTACCAGATAAACATCCACCACCTCCTACCGGTGCAATTACCGCATCCAAATCAGGCACTTCTTCTAATAGTTCTTTTACACAAGTAGCTTGACCAGTTATTACTCTATAATCATCATAAGGATGTATAAACTCCGCACCCGTTTCATCAACAATTTTTTGAAGCGCAGCTTCGCGAGCGGCTTGATTGGGTTCGCACATAATTACTTCCGCTCCATAACCTTTTACAGCATTTACTTTTACAGAGGGAGAAGAAGTGGGCATCACTATATAAGCTTTAGTGCCTAATACTTTCGCAGCAAATGCAATGGCTTGGGCATGGTTGCCAGATGAATGAGTAGCGATTCCTTTCTTTATTTGATCGGCAGTTAAAGAAAGTGATGCATTCATGCCACCACGAATTTTAAAAGCGCCAATCTTTTGAAAATTTTCGCACTTAAAAAATAATTCAGTACCCGCCATTTGGTTGATGCTAGCGTTGGTTAAAACTGGAGTGCGGTGTATATAAGGCATAATGCGTAAATGAGCATTATCAATATCTTCTTTGGTAATTTTTATCATAGTTTTATTTTACAGCAGCTATACAATCTATTTCAATGGAGCAACCATAATTGAGTTGATTACAAGGTACAATAATGCGAGCCGGTTTATGTTCTCCAAAAATTGCTGCATAAGTAGCATTCACTTTAGGCCAGTGAGCAATATCACTTACAAAAATGCTCACTTTTAAAACATGTTGCAGATCAGATCCTGCAGCAAATAGTATTTGTTCAATATTATGCAAACATAAAGTGGTTTGCTCTTCAATTGAAGCAATTTGAGGAGTACCATTTACATCCAAAGGCAACTGACCAGCTACATAAACAATACCATTATAAACTACTCCTGGAGAGTAATGGCCTTTGGGTTTTAAAACAGTATCTGGTGAAAGCAATTGTATAGGCATGGGTAGTTAATTTATGAATGAAAAGTACCGATAATCGATGTAAAAAACTAAAATTTTGTCATTATAAGTTACCCGTATACATTTGCACCCTGCATGGGGGGTTAGCTCAGTTGGCTAGAGCGCCCCGATACATCGGGAAGGTCGTTTAGTTCTTTTGAAATTTTTTATACGGGGGGTTAGCTCAGTTGGCTAGAGCGCTTGCATGGCATGCAAGAGGTCGTCGGTTCGACCCCGATACTCTCCACTACTTTAAAATGAAGGAAACTCTTTGTAGATATGGGTTTCATTTTTTTATGCCTTTTAGTTTTTAAATGTTGATATACCTAGAATTTGACCCTTCACCTTCAAATTGGGTATCAAATGGGTATGAAAAATCAAAAAGGAACAGTTTCAGTAGAAACTTACAAAGGAAGAATTAGACTTAGATGGAGATATCAAACAAAAAGATTCTCCTTAAGTCTTTTTACAATTTCTAAACCAAATTTATTGCAAGCTAGAAAAACAGCTTTAGAAATAGAGCAGGATATTGTAATTGGAAGGTTTGATTATACTCTTATCAAGTATGGAGGTAAAGTAGAAATTACCAAACACGAAAACAAATCAATTGTATCATACTTTGAAGAATGGACAAC
>JAYTXG010000016.1:0-15156 GCA_043743375.1 Sphingobacteriia bacterium | reverse complement strand
TTCGAAATAGCCTTCATCATTTAGCTGTGGAGTGTACTTAAATTCTTCTTCTGAAATTTTTACTTCATCAGATTGAGCTAGCGCAATTATTGAACCAGTATTAAATTCATTTTCTTTTCGAATTTTTTCTTGTAAGGCTGCATACAAAATCAACTCATTATCTGTTAATGGTTTTAACTCACCTTTTAATTCCCTAGCCCCATCAATCTTTGCATCTAATACATTATAATTTTTTAAAGGTGGTAGTTCTGTTTTAATAGGAACAACAAACACTTTCGAAGATGACTGAAGTTTATTTGAATTAATAAATCCAACAATTATAGCCTGTCCTTCACGTACATTATCGGATGATAAGTCATTCCATAAACGAAGAGATGCAACAGGCACTTTATTAAAAATTTGACTCAATTGAAAAAGGTTATCACCCCTCTTGGTAATATGATATAGAGCAATACTTGTTTCGATGTTTGATTGGCTACTAAAGTTATCAGGTGCAAGTTCAACTTTTAGCTTAGTGCCTAAAGCCAAAACCGCATTTACTTTTATACTATTATACTGAGCCAGTTGCCTAGGAGTAAACCCATAAATTCTTCCAATGCTGGAAAGTGATTCATTTTCAGTTACATCATGAACTATAAAAAAATTACCTTTTGTACCCTCAACAACCAACTTATCTTGTGCCTGTAATAGTGAATAACTACAGAGTAAGATCAATAAAAATGTTTTTCTAAAATACATGTAATAAAAATATTGAATAAAGTTAATCTTTTAGTATTCTCCATTCCGCAGGATAATAATTATTAATCCGATTCTGCAACCCTTTTATCCAGCCTAAATTTACTCCTTGGAATGTAACTAAATTCCAGCCAATAGTGGTTTCTAGTTTTAATTCATTTCTTCTAAGGTATTGCAAAGACTGCTCTTTATCAAGTTCTAGTAATTTAAAAGTTGATTTTCTCAATACAGAAACAGCCAATTCGTGAGCAGGTATAACATCTTTTCCCTTAATGGCACCAATTGCAATACCTGCTTTTTTTATGTATAAAACTGTAGCAAGTTGCTGTAATACAAAATACCAGCATTCTGGTATGACTCTAATTACTTCATTTTGCTTAAAAGAGAGAAATTCTAATGGTATTGGATAAAACTGGTTTATTTGTTCTAGTTCTGTTTTAGTGGGTTTAACCAAAGCAGTTTCTTTGAATTTATCTATACACAATACTTTGTTTTTTTTAAATGCTGCAATATAAAAGCCCTCTCCACTAATTAAATTAGGATAAAAACGATAACCAATCGACTTAGTAGAAGGTGCTTCACTAGCCACAATTTTCCAAATAAGTGGGACATTTATTTTAAGTGATTCCATTCCCATTTTATCAACTAAGCAATCTGCAATTTGTTCATCTTCTGCTAAAGAATAAGAACAAGTAGAATAAATTAATATCCCATTTTCTTTTAAAGATGGAAGGATATGAGCAAGAATTCTTTCTTGCCGTTCGCTACAATGTGAAACATTTTTTTCGCTCCATTCTTCAATTGCGGAAGGATCTTTTCTAAATAACCCACTTCCACTGCAAGGAGCATCAACAATAATTACATCAAAAAAACCAAGCAATTTATTAAAGTGAGATGGATCATTATTTGTAACAATAATATTAGGTAACCCCCATTTAATTATATTCTCTACTAAAATAGCAGATCGAGATTTAATAACTTCATTAGCAACTACTAATCCATCAGTAAAATAACTTGCCAATAAGGTAGATTTACCTCCAGGTGCAGCACACAAATCGAGTACTTTTTTTCCGCTTGTATTATTTCCAATCAGCTGCGCAAGTATATGCCACAAAAACATGCTACTAGCCTCTTGTACATAATAAGCGCCGGCATGAAAAGTAGGATCTAATGTAAATGATGGGCGATCATTTAAATAAAAAGCATTTTTACACCAAGGAACTTGATGGCTATAATAACTTGTTAAACTAGTGGCATCTTTACTTGGATTTAATCGAATTGAAGTGACCTTTATACCTGACTGATGAATTGCTTCGAATTCAACTTTATCAAAGCCTTCCACCCCTTCTAACGAATCAAGTAAAGTAGCAGGCAGTTTCAATTCGAATTAATTTAAAGTAATTTATAAAAAATATGAGCATTAAAAATTAATACCTAATAACAAAATGTTGTTTTTCTTTTTGCTCTTTACGAAGAAAAATGAGCCCCAAATAAAATAAATCAATTGTTAATGTAACCAAATGATGGTTTTTAACTTCGTTCCATGCAACTTCCATTTCCGTACTCCAATGAATATCGTCTAATACTATGACAGTATATTCATTGGATTTTTGAATAATTTGCTCAAAATATCGAATGGTGGGTTCATAACGATGATTTCCATCTAAAAATGCAAAATTAATTAGCCCAATACTTTCAAGTGTTTCTGCTAAGGTAGTATCAAAATTTCCAGTAATAATTGTAGCATTACGTATTCCAAGTTGATCAAAATTAGTTGCTGCAATGGCCGCAATGGCCGTTGACCCTTCCATGGTAATTAACTTAGCATTGCTATTCGCAGAAGCCATATATGCACTTGTTATTCCCAAAGAAGTTCCTAATTCGAGAATTGTTTTTGGAGAAAAATAATTTGCTAATCTAAATAATAATTGTCCATATTTTTTTGGCTTCAAAGAGGTAGTAGCAATAGCAGCAAGTGTTCTTACAGAAGATTTTTTAATTCTAGATCCTGCGCCAAAATCTTGTATAATAATTTCAGTCTTATTAAGTTGCAACATTTTTCTACAATCCTCAATCGGTTGAAAAACATAGAAATGTCTATCGTCATTCAACACTTTGGTGATTAAATCATACACAAAAGGAGAATGAATTCCATGACCTTTACCGTTATCTGCCAATAAATAATATCGGATATATTTCAAGGCAAGTTGAACAGGCGTATACATTATTCAGCTATTGTTTGAGAAGGTAAATTTTTAAAAAACCATAGTATAGAATAAGTTACAGTAAATACACTGATACAAAAAAAACATTTTAGCATTGTATCAAATACACTAATAAAGTTGGCATTGTAATTTAGTAGTATATATGCACAAATAAAAAAGGTTACAATACTATTTTTTCTTGCAAAAGGAAATAAAAATATAAAAGGCAGGAATACCATTCCGCCAATTCGCAAAGTTGGTTCTAAAAAAACATTAGAAGAAAACTGCACCTCTTGGGTATCCTCAATTATTGGCCTAAAAAATTGGATTAGGCCAATTAGTTTCCTCATCAAATACAAACCATTAAAAAATAGCATCATATTTAGAGTAGCTACAACATTTATCATGCATAGCTTGGCAGTTCCTTTAACTAGCAAAAAAGAAGGAAGTAAAATCAGTTGCAAAAAAACATATAGAATAGGAAAAATGTCCATATTTACTTAAATTTTTTTTCCCAAATTTGGAAACGATAATTGTATTTATGTTTAGCATCTGCAAGATGTTCTTCTTCACTGGTTAATATCCAGGTTTGATCCAATTCAGGAAAAAAAGTATCCCCGGCAATATTAACATCTACTCTTGTTAAGTATATTTTACTTGCAATTGGCAATGCAGCTTTATATATTTCACCGCCCCCAATAACAAACGTCTCTTTGTAATCATTCATTTGTGCTATATCTACAGCACTTGCAAGCGAATTAACAACTGAAACCCCTTCAATTGCGAGCGCAACTTTTTTAGTAATTACAATATTCAATCTTCCATTTAATGGTTTACCAGACATTGATTCAAATGTTTTTCTACCCATTATTACCGGCATTGCCCATGTTGTATTCTTAAAAAATTTCATGTCAATAGGTAAATGCCAAAGTAACTGATTATTCTTGCCGATGGCATTATTTGTTGATGCTGCAACTATGAGAGAGATTTGCATATTGGGAAAAATTAAGAACCTTTTTATAAAAATTTCATACTTGTTTTATACTGCTACTGGCGCTTTAATAGCAGGGTGACATTGATAATTTTCTAAAGTAAAATCTTCAAAACTAAAATCAAAAATATTATTGATTGCAGGATTTAATTTTATTGTAGGGAGTTGGAAAAGTGATCTACTCAATTGCAAATTCACCTGCTCCAAATGATTGTTATAAATATGTACATCGCCAAAACTATGTACAAAATCTCCATATTCTAAATTACAAACTTGCGCCAACATCATCGTTAATAAAGCATAAGAAGCTACATTAAAAGGTACCCCTAAAAAAACATCAGCACTTCGTTGATATAATTGGCAACTCAACTTTCCATTAACTACATAAAATTGAAATAAACTATGGCAGGGCATTAATGCCATTTTAGGTAATTCAGCAACATTCCATGCACTTACAATCATCCTTCTACTATCAGGATTTGTTTTTAGTTGATTTACAATATCAGTAATCTGATCAATCACTTCTCCATTTGCACCTTCCCAACTGCGCCATTGCTTACCATAAACAGGACCTAGATCACCATCTGAATCAGCCCATTCATTCCAAATATTTACACCATGGTGATTGAGGTATTTAATATTAGTATCACCTTTTAAGAACCATAATAATTCGTAAACAATACTTTTTAAGTGTAATTTTTTGGTAGTGACCAATGGAAATCCTTCGGCTAAATTAAATCGCATTTGGTAACCAAAACAGCTTTTAGTACCTGTACCAGTTCGATCAGTTTTTTCAGCGCCGTTAGCTAAAATATGTTTTAATAAATCATGATACTGTTGCATACACAAATTAACAACGAAATGACCGCATTTAGCAGCCAATAATAATGCTGTGAAGAAATTGTGACTATTCGGTTATTTTTTTTGAATTAACTTATTAAAACTAAAAAATCATCCCATATTGCTAACATGAGTATCTATACTTCCTAATCTGCCTTGAACACTTAACCCAAATCCAATGCTTCCTCTCAAAGAAAATTGATCAGTCTGGTATTTATATAGATCAGCCACACCAGTAACATATTTGTAACTTAGCTTATAAGATTGTTTACTGTAAACACCTGGCAAAGCACCTTGCAGGAAAAAAACAATCGAGTTTCTTTTGTTAAAGGGTAAGTAATACCTAACAATCGACGCAATTCCAAAATCGCTACTATTATTATTTTCTATAGTCTCTACAGCAGGCTGTGGAGGACCCGAACTAATGGAAATTGGAGATGATAGGTAGCTTGTCTTTTCTATATGAAAACCCATAATTCCCATAACACCAAACATCAAATTAGTTTGAATGAATTTCCCATACAATGGGGTTAATAAAATGCCTAAACTAGTTTTACTTTTAGTAACTGAAATATCTGTAAAAGATCCGATCATATCAGTTGAAACAGGGGATATTCCTATTCCCCAAATAGATTTACCTTTACTAAAATGTTGATATGATGGCTGCTCAGATTGGGCGTTACCCAATTGAATGATAATTATTAAAATAATAAAGACCAAGCCTTTTTTCATAAATTATTTTTATTAAGACGCTTTCATTATTAGAAATGCTGCATCATTTAATAAAATATTAAGCTTTTCGTCTTTTCAATTCTTTTGTAATCAATGAAAGCTCTCTACCAGTTTGTCCGCTTACACTGCTATTTTCCTTTGCCCTGCGCATTAAATAGGGAATAACATCTTTAATTGGTCCGAAAGGCAAGTACTTACTTACACTAAATCCTTCTTTTGCCAGGTTAAAAGTAATGTTATCGCTCATTCCGAATAATTGAGAAAAATGTATATTCGGATGATGGTGACCGATTTCTTTTTCATCTAATTGATTTGCGGCAAGCAAATTACTCTCTTCATTATGAGAGGCAATAATTACTGCAATTTCCTCAATATGGTCAATACAATATTTCACCGCTTCATTAAAATCTGCATCTGAAGAAGCTTTATCTTTTTGTATTGGTGATGGGGTTCCTCTACTAGATGCATATTGACGCTCTTTTTCCATGTAAGCACCACGTACTAATTTCATCCCTAATTTAAATCCCTGTTGCTTTGCAATTCGATGAGATAATTTTAAAAAACTTAGCCGATCATGGCGATACAATTGTATGGTATTATATACAATTACTTTTTCCTTATTAAACTCCTCCATCATCTCCATACAAAGACGATCTATTGGATCTTGAATCCAACTTTCTTCTGCATCGATTAAAACTCCTATATTTTTTTCTGCAGCAATTTCACAAATGGCATACATTCTTTCTTTCACTCTATCCCACTCGTTAACTTCTTCCTCATGATCATGAATACCGCTTCTTAAGCGAGGTGCCTCATTTAAAATTTGCAATAATTTAAATCTTGCTAATCCAGTTACTTTAATACTAATAAAAGGGATATTATTTTGTGAAGCAGCATAATTAATTACACGAATAAATTCTTCAGTTGCATTGTCGAAATTAGTTTCACCCTCTTTCCCTTCAACGCCATAATCTAAAATAACTTGTATACCATACTTGCCCAATATATTTCCTACTTCAGCAGTTTCTTCAAGTGTTTCTCCTCCAACAAATTGTTTGAATATTGTTTTACGAATAATTGAGTGCACAAAAGGAATACCCGTTTTCATAATAAAGGGAGTAAGCCTCGTACCTAATTGTACAAACCAAGTATAACCCATAGTACCAAATAAAAAACGAGCACTTTTAAGCTCTTTATCGGTTTTATAAGCAAAAGCATTTTCCGTATTATCAAATGATATATTCATACTAACGAGTATTCGAAATGCGAATATCGGTACACTATTGTTAAGTATGAAAGCTTTTATAAATATTTGTAAACTATTTTTAAAATATCTAAATAGCCTGATGATTAAATGGCTGTAAAACCATTTCACTTACAACGCCACTTAAAGGCTGTTGGCATAAAAACCATATAGCTTTTGCGGCTTCTTCAGTATTGATCATTTTTTCTCGCTGAACTTTTAGATCTATATTGTCCCAGAAAGCAGAGTCTACTCCCCCTAAAAATAAGTTGGTAATTCTAATTTCAGTTCGTTTCAGTTCTTCACGGATACTCTGCATCATACCTACTAAACCATATTTACTAGCACTATATGCTGCTGCTCCAGCCATGGGCACTTTCCCTAAAACTCCAGGAATATTAATAATTAGCCCTTTTTTTACCAACTTCATTGAAGGGAGAATGGCTTTTACTAAATAAAAACTACCAATCAAATTTGTTTGCAAACTTTCAATGAAATCCGCTGCAGACAATGTTTCCATTGTTTTAATTATTCCAATTCCAGCGGCATTAATCACAATATCAATGGTAGGAATAATGTTTAATATGAGGCTAATAGTTTCATTTACAGAATTCTCATTGGTAATATCCATCACAAATAACCTATCTAAAGGAATATTTGCTTCATTAGCTACTACTTCTAATTTTGCACGGTTTCTTCCAGTAATAAATACATTTGCACTACTTCCACTAACTAGTTTTGCAGTTTGTGCTCCAATGCCGCCAGTTGCCCCAATAATTAATACATTTTTTCCCTTTAACATTTCCATAAATATATTTTTACTAGTTAGTAACAATACCCGAACGATTTTGTTGTAAAAACGCCTCAAATCAAAAAATACACCAAATTTGCAGATGCAGATTACTAGCACAGAAATATACAAGTATTCCATTCCAATGGTTCCTTTTACAATTTCAACAGGAACCATGCATTTTGCCCAAAATATTTTTATCAGAATACATACGGATGAGGGCATTACTGGTGTTGGAGAATGTTCAGCCTTTCCAATGATTGTAGGTGAAACACAGAATACTTGCTTTGAAATGGCCAAGGATTTTGCTTTATTATTTATAGGGAAGGACCCATTAAATATTGAGGAGCGATTGAATGAGCTAGATTTATTTACTGCCAGAAATTATACTGCTAAAAGTGCTTTTGACCTTGCATTATATGATATTGCAGCTAAAAAAGTTGGCTTGCCGTTGTATGCATTTTTAGGAGGGAAAAAGAAAATTATTGAAAGCGACCTAACAATTGGTATAGGAACACCCCAAAATATGGCTGAGCAGGCCAAGAATTTTGTTAAAAAAGGAGTAACAATAATGAAAGTTAAGCTGGGGAAAGATCCTGTAACAGATATCGAACGCGTTAGTAGTATTAGGGCATCAATTGGCAATGCAGCAAAAATAAGAATTGATGCAAACCAAGGATGGAGCTACGATGATGCGGTTTTTGCATTAACGGAACTAGGTAAATATGATATAGAATTTTGTGAACAACCAATGCGCACTTGGAATGATGAACTCTTGCCTAAATTATGTTTAATTTCCCCTATTCCAATAATGGCAGATGAAAGCGTTTATACCCATCATGATGCAGAAAGATTAATCAGCAACAATGCCTGTAAATATATCAATATCAAATTTGCTAAAAGCGGTGGAATCAATGAATCTAAGAAGATTATTGAAGTAGCTGAAAAAAATAATGTTGATTGCATGATGGGTGGTATGCTCGAAAGCAGGTTAGCATTAACAGCAAAAGTGCACTTTGCTATTGCATTTGATACTATCAAATTCTACGACCTCGATACATGTTTACTTGGCCATAAAATTGACCCGGTAATAAAAGGTGTTCAATATGATGGCATGAAATTACTATTGAGTGATGATCATGGTATTGGAGCAGATGTTTCCAATGAATATTTAAAAACGCTAGAGTCTGTTACTATTAAATAATGGTAACGAAGCATAGAGCATAACATATCTTTACTTGACAAATTATAAAATGGAAGAAAAAAAAATAAGTGATAGTTTAACAATAATGAATGAATTAGTACTTCCAAATGATACCAATACTTTTGGTAATTTAATGGGTGGACGATTAATGTATTGGATGGACATTGCTGCAGGAATAGCTGCTGGCAGACATTCTAACACCCCATGTATGACTGCTTCTGTTGATAATTTAAGTTTTAAAACACCTATTAAATTGGGTAATGTAGTTCATATTGAAGCAAAAATTTGTAGGGCTTTTAATACTTCAATGGAAATTCATTTAAAAGTTTGGGGCGAAGATTTATTGCACCAATATAAATACGAAAGCAATGAAGCTTTTTTTACTTTTGTTGCTTTAGATCCTAATGGCAAACCAATAGAAGTACCTAAAGTAATTCCTGAGACAGAAGATGAAAAACGTTTATTTGAAGGTGCTTTAAGAAGAAGACAAATAAGATTGATTTTGGCAGGAAAAATGAAACCAGATGATGCGAATGAGTTAAAAGCTTTGTTTTTTAAAGATTAATTTATTTATCAAGCATACTCATAAAATGGTGCTTGCTTTTTAGCATGTAAGTTTTGCTTTGCTCAATTGCTTCCATTACTTGGTCTAAAATAGCATCAACAGATTGAGTGTAATCAATTACCATTGGTTCTTTAAAACGAACAGAAAGTAAAGAACCTTTCTTTTTAAATACCAATCCCTTTTTATTAAAAGCTCTCCAGAAGCCATTAATCACAACTGGCACAACAATTGGGTGATTATTTTTGATAATATGTGCTGTACCTCTTCTTCCAGGAGCAAAGGGCTTTGTAGTTCCTTGAGGGAATGTAATTACCCAACTTTTTTCAAGTGCTTCATCAATTTTTTGTGTGTCACCTTCCTCTCTGTTTCTATTTACATCTTTCCCCTCAGCTCTCCAAGTTCTTTTTACAGTTAAAGCACCTCCCATTTTAAATAAACGGCTAATCAAACTACCGTTCATCGTTTCTTCGGCAGCAACAAAAAATACATTGGTAAATGGATTCAATAAATAAAAGGGTATTCCCAACTTATTTTCTTTTCTCCATTTGATGGCACAAAAAATATGAATAAATGTAATAACGTCGGCAAAATAAGTCTGGTGATTACTTACAAATAATACATTCGACCTCGGAAGGTTACGTAAATGTTCCGTACCCTCAATTTTTATCTTGTTAATTAATGCAAGTCCCGGATAGGTAGCAATACCCACAACAGCATAAACAAGTGAACGAACAACCCTAATTTGCTTAAATCTTTCGATTAAATTCATTTTAGTTCTATTAACAAGCACTGCAAAATAAGGAATGTAAATAAATTGTTACGCATTTATTTAAAAATAAGCTGCTTATTTGCATTACTTAATACAATATTATGCAATTAAATACAGTGATTTTTGATATTGATGGACTATTAATTGATAGTGAACCACTTTGGCTTGAGGCAGCTGCGGAAGTTTTTCAATTATATGGTGTAAAAATGACGAGTGATCAGTACAACTCGACTGTTGGTTTAAGAACCAAAGAATTTGTGCACTGGTGGTTTACTTATTTTAAAGTGCCGCTCACAGAATCTTTGAATGCAGAAAATAAAATAGTAGAGCTGGTACTTCAAAAAATTGAACATAAAGCAAGAATTCTTCCTGGAGTTGCACATATTTTTGAATTTTTTGCCAAAAAGAATTTTAAAATTGGGTTGGCAACTTCATCTCCTCAATCTTTAATTAATTTAGTAATAAGTATGATGGGAATCAGTCCGTTTTTAAATGCCACTGCTTCCGCAGAGGAACTCCCTTTTGGCAAACCTCATCCGCAAGTTTATTTAAACTGCGCAGCAGAAATGAATAGTAATCCTTTAGAATGTATTTGTTTTGAAGACTCTTTTAATGGAATGATTGCGGCAAAAGCTGCTAGAATGAAATGTGTAGTTATTCCAAATGCAGCAAGTAGTAAAGAAGAAAAATGGGGGGCAGCAGATTTAAAATTATCTTCATTACAAAACTTTGGTGAGATACACTTTAGTATACTCAATAATTAAACAGCCCCGCTCGATTTATTTCGGGCGAGGCTGTTTAAGAAAATTTTTATTAATTAATTTTTACTTTTCAAATTTGGATGTGGAGCAGGAACAGTATTAGGTCCGTGTTCTGTAGTGCCTTGTAAATCTACCGTATTGGCATCTCCATCTTGAGCATACACAAACAGCAATCTGCCTTCAGCAATACCTTGCTTTTCTACTAGGTATTTAATAACAGCATTTACTCGCTCCCAACTTTGTTGTTGAGCAGATTTACTAGTAGCGCCATACCCAATTACTTTTACATTACATGTTGGATTTGCTTTTAGTTGAGCTGCAGCAGCAGACAAAACTGTTAGGGCATCTTTACCTAATTTGGTTGTTCCTTTAAATTGAACACTTGGTAATGCACCAATTGCACAGCTAACTTTATCTGGTTCGGAAGGCTTGTAATTAGCCATCATGTCTTTAATTTCTTTGCAACATGCTGGTTCTGGGCAATTACCAATACCATCATTGTTCACAGGGAAACATTTTTGTGGAGTTAGTAATTCTTTGTCTCTATAATCTGGCACACCATCACCATCTGTATCTTTAGAAACACCATGTGTATCAACAGGAGCACCTTTTGGAGTATTAGGTTCCATATCAAACTGATCGGTTACCCCATCATTATCGCCATCAGGTAACATCACTTTTGGCAATTTCATATGCTTCGGTGAATTCATTTCACCGTAAACAAAATTGTTTGGATTAATCCAATAGAGTGGCTGCACTTTTTTGCTTGCATTACCAATATTAATATTCAATCTTACAGTAGTTAAACTATAAAAATCATTATTATTATCGGATTTCCATGCATCTAAGTAATCGTAACCAGGTGCTGTGATGATGAATTTTTGTTCAACACCTACATTCATCTTATCACTAATTTTAAATGCAATACCGCCGCCTAAATTCAAACCGTGTAAAATTGAATATGACTTTCTGCCGTTTATTGTATTCCCAAATGCTGTAGTAATCAAACCCTCTTGTGTGTTGGTCATACCTGATCTTTGACCATAAAATATGTTGTATCCACCTGGTTGAGCTCCATTGGGATCTTTATATTGTACTTTTGTCCCGATTAAACTATAGCCTACTAAAACGTAAATATTTGTTTTGGGATTACCTCTGTAATAACTACTTGTGTTTAATGAGGCAATCATATCAACACCTAACATGTACGACAGATTTTTATAGGCCACTTGTCCTACATTGGATCCATAAACGCTTGGGGAACCTGAGTTCGATAATGCTGAGAGAGATCCTCTCACAGAAAAAACATGACCAATTGCTTTTCTCAATGAAATATTTCCGCCAAAACCTATATTAGAATTCACATCTCCAATAATAAAAGATGGTCCTACACCAAAACCTAATTCCCATTGGTTTCTTGGTTTTGCTGGGTAAGGATACTGATTGTTTAAGAACTCATTGAACTGTGGTAAATCTTTATTGGCAATTTTAGAAGAATCTTTCCAATCCCAACCCCAATCAGTTTGTGCAAAAAGTGAGATCTGTGCGAACACAGCAAACGCAATTAATAGAAAAAGCTTTTTACTTTTCATGTGTAGATATTTAGTTATAAGACTACAAATATACACTAATCGCTGCTTTTTCAGGCTATTTTTACTTTAATCAAGCATATATTGCGGATATTTATATCATGGATCTAGCAAAAAAAGTAATTAAGGAGGAATTGATCCTTTTTGAAGCACATTTTAAGGAGGCTGTAAAAAGCAGGGTAGCATTGTTAGATCGCATCATGCAATACATCGTAAAGCGAAAGGGAAAGCAATTGAGACCAATGTTTGTTTTACTCAGTGCGAAGCTAGGAGGAGAAATTACTGAAAGCACTTACAGAGCAGCATCTTTGGTTGAATTATTACATACAGCAACTTTAGTGCATGACGACGTAGTTGATGAGTCTTTAGAGAGAAGAGGCTTTTTTTCTATTAATGCATTATGGAAAAATAAAATTGCCGTTTTAGTTGGTGATTATTTGCTTTCAAAAGGATTATTGCTTTCTCTGAATAATAAAGATTATGAAGTATTAAGTATACTTTCTGAAGCGGTAAAACAAATGAGTGAAGGTGAATTATTACAAATTGAAAAATCGAGAAATCTTAACTTAAGTGAAACTGTATATTATGAAATTATCAACGGCAAAACTGCTTCTCTCCTATCTTCAGCTTGCGCCGCTGGTGCAGTAAGTACTTTTGAACGTAAAGAAGACGTAGAGAAAATGCGGTTATTTGGACAAAAAGTAGGAATGGCATTTCAAATTAAAGACGATTTATTTGATTACAGTAGTGCAGATATCGGCAAACCGACTGGCAATGATATCAAAGAAAAAAAGTTAACACTTCCTTTAATATATATGCTTAATAACTGTCCAGCAGATTTAAAGCGAAAAGTAATCAACATCATTAAAAATGAAAATACTATCAAACATAAAGTAGCTTTTGTAATAAAAGCAGTAGAAGAATATGGAGGTATTAAATATGCCACTGATAAAATGAATGAATTTAAAAATGAGGCATTAAATATTCTACATGAATTTAAACCTTCCATTGTAAGAGATGCACTAGAAGAAATGGTTTGTTATACAACTGATAGAAAATATTGATGCAAAAAAGATGGAATATATTATCTTCCAACCAGCTTAAAGTTGCTGAGTTAAAAGATGCTTTAAAAATTAGCAACTCTATTTGCGAATTACTTGTACAACGCGGAATCGATGATTATGAAAAGGCTAAAAAATTCTTTAGACCTTCTTTAACTGATATTCATAGCCCATGGTTAATGAAAGACATGGAAAAAGCAGTTGATCGAATTGAACAAGCTTTTAAAAAAAAAGAATCAATTTTAGTGTATGGAGATTATGATGTTGATGGTACTACTTCGGTTGCAAGCATGTACCAATTTCTTGTTGCTTTACACAAGCCTACTAACTTTTATATTCCGCATCGTTACAGGGAAGGATATGGTATTTCTAAAGCAGGTATAGATTATGCAAAAGAAAATGGTTTTACTTTAATCATTTCCTTGGATTGTGGCATTAAATCTTCCGATCTAATTGCCTATGCAAAAACATTAGGTATCGATTTCATTGTATGTGATCACCATCTGCCCGATGCAATTTTACCACCTGCAGTTGCTATTTTAAATCCAAAACAAATTGATTGCAATTATCCTTACAAAGAATTATGTGGCTGTGGAGTAGGTTTTAAATTAATGATGGCATTAAGTGAACGTTTTAACTTACCATCATCTAGTTACCTATCTTATTTAGATCTTGTTGCCATTGCCATAGCTGCAGATATTGTACCACTTACAGGAGAAAATAGAACCTTAGCTTTTTTTGGAATTGAAAAAGTAAATGAAAACCCATCGGTAGGCATTAAAGCATTAATAACGCTAGCAGCAGTAAAAAAGAAAATGAGTTTAAACAGTCTTGTTTTCGTAATTGCGCCTAGAATAAATGCCGCAGGCAGAATGGATGATGCTAAAAAAGCGGTACAACTTTTTATTGAGAAAGATGAACAGCAAGCAATGGAATTTGCAAAGATGCTCCATAATGATAATACAGATCGTAAAGAAGCTGACGCTAATATTACCAAAGAAGCATTAGTCTTATTAGAATCGAAACCAAATAATAGTAATAAATTATCTACATTAGTTTATCAAGCTCATTGGCATAAGGGCGTTGTAGGAATAGTTGCTAGTAGATTAATTGAAACTTATTATAGACCTACGATAGTACTGACAAAAAGCGGGGAATTTGCCACTGGTAGTGCAAGAAGTGTTATTGGATTTAATTTATATGAAGCCATACATGCTTGTAAAGAATATTTATTGGGTTATGGAGGGCATTTTGCTGCTGCTGGAATGACTTTAGAGATTAGCAATATTGAAGGTTTTGCAAATGCATTTGAAAAAGAAGTACAAGCAAGAATTACACCCGAACAACTAATTCCAGAGATACTTATAGACACTGCCATCCAGTTTAAAGATATTACTACAAGTTTTTATAAAATTATGTGTCAGATGGAGCCTTTTGGACCTGATAATTCGCGCCCTATTTTCATTGTAAAGAATGTGATTGATACAGGTTACTCAAAAATAGTAAAAGAGCAACACCTAAAATTTGTAGTAAAACAAAATGGAATTACTTTTAATGGAATAGGTTTTAATTTGGCGCATAAATTTTCAATTGTAAATTCAAATAAACCATTCGATATAATTTTCACTATAGATGAAAACGAATTTCAAGGAAATACTTCATTACAACTAAA
>JAYTXG010000015.1:0-2138 GCA_043743375.1 Sphingobacteriia bacterium | reverse complement strand
AATTGCATCGTGGAATTGGTGTTCATCAAACAAAAGCAAATGCAAAAGGTATACCCTTAAAAGTAAGTTGCTTTGTAGGCGGACCGCCAGCGCATACCTTATCGGCTGTTATGCCTTTGCCCGAAGGTATTAGTGAAATGATTTTTGCAGGAGTAATGGGAGGAAGGAGATTTAGGTATAGTTACGAAGATGGATTTTGTATTAGTACTGATGCTGATTTTGTAATTACGGGTGAAGTGTATCAGGGCGAAAATAAACTAGAAGGCCCTTTTGGAGATCATTTAGGCTACTACAGTTTGCAACATCCATTTCCGTTAATGCGTGTACATAAAGTATATGCAAAAAAAAATGCTATTTGGCCATTTACTGTTGTAGGCCGACCACCTCAAGAAGATACAAGTTTCGGAGAACTCATTCATGAAATAACAGGTGCTGCCATACCTCAAGAAATTCCTGGATTAAAAGAAGTACATGCTGTAGATGCTGCTGGGGTACATCCATTATTATTGGCAGTAGGAAGTGAACGATATACGCCATATAGTCCCACTAAGCAACCTGCTGAATTATTAACTATAGCCAATCATATTCTTGGAACTGGGCAATTAAGCTTGGCTAAGTTTTTATTTATTACTGCAGATGATACCAATCAATTACGTGCTAATAATATTGAACAGTTTATGCAGTATCTATTAGAGCGAATTGATTTTAACAGAGATGTACACTTTTATACCAATACAACTATTGATACACTTGATTATTCAGGACCGGGACTAAATAGTGGTAGTAAAGTTGTTTTTGCAGCTTATGGAGAAAAAAAGAGAGAACTGATAAATGAAGCGCCATCTGTGATCAATGAATTAGATGGGTTTTATAATGCAAAAATGGCAATGCTAGGAGTAGTATGTATTTCCACTAAAACTTTTACTAATTATTTTACTGCGAGAGAAGAAATGAAATTGCTGAATTTTCAATTGTACGAAAAATTAGCAAACATTAAAGGAGTAGCCATTATAGTGGTTTGTGATGATAGTGATTTTGCTGCTGCAACTCTTAGAAATTATTTATGGGTAACCTATACCAGATGTAATCCCTCTCATGATATTTATGGAATAAGAACACATATCGAAAATAAACATTGGGGTTGTGAAGGACCATTGGTAATTGACGCAAGAATTAAACCACATCATGCACCTCCTGTAGAAAAAAACCCAGCAGTAGAAAAGAAAATTGATCGACTTTTTGCAAAAGGAGGAAGTTTATATAGTATTGATAAATAAAATTATTTTCAATTGCATGAATCCTAATGTAGAAAATTTATATAAAATTGCCCAAAAACAAGAGCGATTAATTATTGGGCTAATGAGCGGAACCTCTTTAGACGGGCTGGATATTGCGTTGTGTAATGTAAAAGGAAGTGGTATGGATACACAAGTAGAAGTAATTCAATTTGTTACCGTTCCCTATGCCAACGATTTTAAAAATAAAATTCGTTCAGTTTTCTCAAAAAAGCAAGTTGATCTTGAACTAGTTTGTTTACTAAATCCATGGGTTGCTACACAACATGGTACTATGATTTTGCAAGCACTAAATCAATGGAAGATTAATGCACATGAAGTTGATTTAATTGCCAGTCATGGTCAAACTATTTATCATGCACCTAAATCATTACATAAAAAAGAGGAGTACAGTAATGCTACATTGCAAATAGGAGATGGAGATCATTTAGCCGTTAAAACTGGAATAATTACCGTAAGTGATTTTAGGCAAAAGCATATTGCAGCAGGTGGAGAAGGTGCGCCATTGGCTGTTTATGGAGATTATTTTGTGTTTAGTAAATTGGGCGAAAACAGAATAATGTTGAATATTGGAGGCATTGCTAATTACACTTTTTTACCAGGTGATTTAGATGTGTCAAAAATTTTTAGTACCGATACTGGTCCGGGTAATACTTTGATGGACGCATTTGTGCAAAAGCATTTTAATAAGCCTTTTGATGAAGGAGCAGCTATTGCAAAAGAGGGTGTTGTAAATAACGATTTATTGTTTGCACTAAAGCAACACCATTTTTTTGATCAACAATTTCCAAAAACTACTGGGCCAGAGTTGTTTAATCTAACATATTTAGATAATGCAATTGC
>JAYTXG010000014.1:0-2065 GCA_043743375.1 Sphingobacteriia bacterium | reverse complement strand
GCATTAAAAAGACAACGAAACTACAGATATTTGGAAAAACATTTAAAAACATTAAATAAATATGATTTTGAATATAAAGAAAATCATGTTCCAATGGTTTATCCTTTTTTTTCAGACAATCTGAATTTAAGAAATAGACTCATAGAAAACAAAGTTTACACTGGACAGTATTGGAAAGAGGTTTTAGAATTAGTTGAAAACGATAGCATAGAATATCAATTCGTGAGCAATATTGTTTATTTGCCAATTGATCAAAGATATAAAGAAGCCGATTTGTCAAGAATTATTGAATTAATCAAAAATGAACATAACAATTAGACTGCTGGGGGAATCGGATGCTAAAACATCCTACATTTGGCGGAGTGATCCCGAAATATGGAAATTTACTGGTTCAAAGCCCAATCTTAATGTTAGTTATGAAATTGAACAAGATTGGATTAAAACAGTCCTTAAAAGAAAAGATGAAATTCGATTTGCCATTTGCGTTGGATCTCAAAATGAATATGTGGGAAACGTGCAATTGACAAAAATAACTACTGAAGATGCGGAGTTTCATATTTTTATTGGCAAAAAAGAATTTCATAATCAAGGAATAGGTTCAAAAGCAACTGATTTAATTTTGCAATATGCTTTTGATAATTTAAATTTACAAAACGTTTTTTTGTTCGTAAATAAAGATAATATAGCAGCTATAAAGTCATATAAAAAATGCGGTTTTAAAGAAATCGAAACCAGTGAAAATGAATTAAAATTAATTATAAAGAATAACAAATGAATTTCGATTCGAATGAATTTAAAGAAAAAGGATATATTATAATTCCTGATGCTTTTGAAAAATCCTATATGAGCATAATTTCAGAATCAATTGATAGAAGTTACGAATCATGTAGGGCAATTCAAGTAAAAAACGGAATTGAAGCTGTAACAGACGGAACGGTTCATCATCTTTTAGCTGACGAAGATACTATATACGTAGATGTTTTAGAGCGAATAAGTCTTTCTCCAATTTATACTTTTATAAAAAAATATTTTGAAGGAAATTTTATATTAAACAGTTATGGTGGGGTTATAAATCTGAGCTCAAAACCCTCTTATGTCGCTAATATCCATCGAGACATTCGATTTTTTTCGGGAGATTTTCCTTTGATGCTGAATTTGTTAATTATGTTAGATGATTTTACTCTAGAAAATGGAGCTACCTATCTTCTACCAGGTTCTCATTTAAAAGCAGAAAGACCAACTGATGACCATTTTTATCAAAAATCGGATAGAGCTGTTGGGAAAAAAGGAGATATTCTTTTCTTTAATTCCAATTTATGGCATGCGGCAGGACTAAATAAAACAGATAAAGTACGAAGAGCAATCACAATAACATTTACAAAACCATTTATAAAGCAACAACTTGATTACTCGAGAGCTATTGGTTATGAAAACGTTGAAAAATTAAGAGCTGAACTTCAACAAATAGTTGGGTATTATTCACGAATTCCATCCAATCTTGACGAATGGTATCAAAAACCCGGGAATCGATTTTACAGACCTGGTCAAGATTAATATTAATACAAACTTAATATGAACAATAGAAATTATAACGAAGAATTAAAAGATACGTCTGATCATAAGTACGCCTATAATTTTGATTTTGATGTTATGCATCCTTTTATGCTACAATCATTTATTCCATTTTTTAAAAAAGGAAATTTTTTAGAATTAGGAAGTTTTAAAGGAGATTTCACTAGAAAATTTTTACCTTATTTTAATGACATTACCTGCGTTGAAGCATCTAATGAAGCTATAGCAATTGCACAAAATGAGTTTGGTGATAAAGTAAAATATATAAATTCACTTTTTGAAGCAGCAACATTACCAACAAAATATGATAATATAGTACTTACTCATGTTTTAGAACATATTGATGATCCAGTTGCTGTTTTAAAACGGATTAATGATGAATGGTTAACTGATGCTGGACGCTTTTTCTTAGTTTGCCCAAATGCAAATGCGCCATCACGTCAAATTGCCGTTAAAATGGGTTTGATTTCAAATAATTCGGCCGTTACACAAG
>JAYTXG010000013.1:0-4751 GCA_043743375.1 Sphingobacteriia bacterium | reverse complement strand
CCAAAAGTTCCTGCTAATGATAAATATCCATCTACAAAATTGCTATCTTCTTTAATTGTTGCAAGTAAAAGTGGCACTCCTTCTTTAAACTGTTCATCTCGTAAAAGGTTAATTGCTTTTTCGTACAAAGACATTACCCGAACACTTACGTTATCTGGGTTGTATTGCTGTGCATTTAGGAATGCACTAAGGCACAGTAGAAGTAAAGTAAAATATAGTTTCATATATTAATATAACAAGATCGGAAAAAAATTTCGATTGAATTGTTAAAATGATAAACCCTGCAATTGTACAATTGCAGGGTTTATCGATATACGGGAGCTACAACTAAAATACTTTTGTGCCATTGGGTTGAAAAGTAAAACGAAATGTATAATACCGTTGATTGCTTTCTTTAAAAGCATCAGAGGCTGTTGCTGCTGGAGTAACGCCTCCTCTGTAATAATTGAGTACTTCTATTTTAGCATATTTTCCGGTTGCAGTTCTAATTACCAATACCCTTCCTGGAATTGGATTGATTAAATTATTTAGCCCATCATAAACATACCATCCTTTATTACTTCCAGTTGTAATTGCGTATGCTGTTGGGGCATTATCTACTTTAAATGCCGAGTCTACGGGTATTGTTTTTAAGTCATCAAATAATCCCACAAATACAAATGCTCCACCAATTGCCGAGCCACTATTTCCACTGTTGGTTATAATTGTAGTTCCTCTTAAACCTATATCCCATTTTGTAGTTGCAGTATCACTTGTTAAAACAATTTTATTGTTTTCTAAACTAAAGAAAGTAAATTTTCCTGCACCATAAGGCATGCCTCCATATGGAGGAGCACCTGGAGTTACCCCTATTATAGTATCAGCAGAAAGATCATTTACTCGGATAGTAGTTATTGGTGTATCAATAACACTTGTGCTGTCTTTTTTGCAAGCGTATAATGATAATACAAACGCACATGCAATGATTCCTTTTTTCATTTTGTTCTATTTTTTGGTTTTATTTTTTAAAAATTGGTAGGCTAGTGTAGTAAAAAATGTTCTTCCTGCCATATTTGGTAGATTGTTTGGATCTTCATAATTCAGTAAATTATTACATCCTATTTGTAAACTTAATTTATTTACAAATGTTTTTCCTATAGAGGTATTTACTTGCACAAATTCTTTTGCAAAAGCATCATTGGTATTAAATAATCCATTGCCATCAGTATCTGTTGTTACCCATTTACTTCTATAAATAAAACGGAGATTGGCAAACAAATTATTTTTTTCATATTCAAATTTTAAATTCGCCATATGCTTGCTTCTATTGGCTAAACCAACGTATTCACTTCTTAACATAAGCCTACTAAATCCATTTGCGTCTCTGGTAAAAACTTTTCCAGCATTAATCCGATCAATTTCATCTTTATCGCCAGTTAATAAAAACTGATAACCTCCATTAATAGAAAATAGTGTATTTGGTTTAATATCAAAATTCATTTCTACACCTTTTGTAAAAGCATTTTTAACATTGAGGTAACTAAATATTTGAGCACCACCAGTTTTGTAAGCTACCAATCTTGTGTCGATTAAGTTTTCAATATTGTTTTGAAATATATTCAAAGACAAGTTAATTTTTTTGTTGATGGCATAATTCCCTCCAATGTTAATACCTGTAGAAAATTCTGGTTGTAGATTGACTAGTTTATAAAAATCACTTTCAATACTAGCAATTTGTCCTACTCTATTTAATTCATTAATTGTTTTTTGTGCTTCTAAGGCTCCAAAAACACTGTATCCACCTGCCGCAACATTGGTAAAATTTAAGTAAAGTTGTCTGAAGTCAGGTGCTTTAAAACCCCTACCAATACTCGCTTTAAAGGATAATTTATTTGATGCCTTATATTGTATTGCTAATTTCGGACTAAATGCTGCTGCATATAATTCATTGTTGTCAAATCTTGCACCCACTATAAAAGTTAATGGAGTGATTGGCTTCCATTCAGTTTGTACAAATACAAAACCTATATGATTTGTTTTAGTGTTATTACTATTATCATATCTGGTACTATTAGCTGTTTCTATTGTGTATCCAACACCTGTATTTAATTCAACATGCGGGTTAATAGTAAAATCAGTTTGATTTTCAATTCTACCGAATTGCTGTTTAAAATAATCAGTGTAAGGAGTTCCATTTGAAGTAACTAATTCTTGGTTGGATTCATAACTGGTTCCATATAAAAAGGAAGTGTTTTTTATTCTACTATTAAATCGATGTTCCAGTTGCAATGTTGCATTCACATCGCTGTTATTTTCGAATCCTTTTGAACTGGTAATTATTCCATTATTTGTAACTGCAATTAGGTTTGTAATTTTTTCTTTATTTAATCTAAAATTCAAAAATAATTTTGTTTTTTCAGAAAAATAGTACTTTAAATTATGCTGCATGGTATATCGCTTTATAGGAGCGATTGACCTTTCTACACTATTCGGACGAATACTAAATCCATCAGTTGTATAAATATTTCCAAACCCTTGGTAGGCTAACTTCTTTTTTCTAAAACTTCCTGTAACATTAAAATCACCTGTGTTGTAACTGCCATATCTGGCAGATAATTTGAAGCTATTATTTTTTGGTTGATCAGTAATTATATTAATTACCCCAGCCATTGCTTCACTACCGTATAGGCTCGAAGAAGGGCCTTTTACAATTTCAATTTGCTTAATATTCCCAACAGTAATTCTGTTTAAATTTAATACACCGCCAGTTCTTCCAATAAGTGGTTGCCCATCAATTAATATTAAAGTATAATCTGTACTAAGCCCTTGCATTTGAATGCCTATGCCAAACCCACTAGTAAGATATAGGCCTGTTTGTTCTTGTAAAATATCGTTAATGCGAACTGATCCAGCTTGCTGTATTTTTTTTTGATTAATCAATGTAAATGGTATGGCAACATTGCTCAATTTGCGTTCTGTTCTTGTGGCAGTAACCACTATTTCATTGCCAATACCAATTATGGTGTCGGTATTTTGAGCATATAGATGAGAAAATGTAAAAAAGAAAAGTAAAATTAGGTAACTCTTCATAATCGTAGACCACTTTTTCTTCTGCAAAAGTGCTACGGTAAAAAATGTCAATTGTCATCAAAATGTAGAACGCCAAAAACAAATAAAAAATTACAAAACTGTGACAATCAAAAAAATGAATATTACGGAATATGGAGGTATTTGTGAACTTGTATACTTAATTGCCATTGAGGGTTTTGTTGAATATATTTTATGATAGAAGGTGTGATTTCTGCTGATTTATCCCATTCGGGCTGTAGGTATAGTTTGCAGCTTTTGTTTACCAATGTTGCGTATTGTTCGGCCCATTCGAAGTCGGCTTTATTGTAAATAATTATTTTTAATTCGTTGGCAAATGGAATTACTGCTGGTAATGGGGCTTTAAATTTTTTCGGCGATAAACAAATCCAATCCCATGCGCCAGAAAGTGGAGAAGACCCTGAGGTTTCAATATTGGTTTCAAAACCTTTTTGATGCAACAATTTTGTTAATTCAGTTAGATCATGCAAAAGAGGTTCGCCGCCAGTGATAACAGCTAATTTACAAGGGTGTTTTTCTGCTTCTTCAACAATTGCTGTAATGGCTATTTGAGGATGTTTTGATGCATCCCAACTTTCTTTAACATCGCACCAAAAGCAGCCAACATCACAACCTCCAAGCCGTATAAAGTAGGCAGCTCTCCCCTGATGAAAGCCTTCACCCTGTAATGTATAAAAAGCCTCCATTACTGGAAGAGTAGAAGCTGATATAGTGTTAGAAATAGTCAAGTAAAAAAATTTTATTATTAACTTCTGTTATTTTGGTATGCTTGTAAAGTGTTTTTTAATAGACCAGCAATTGTCATAAGTCCAACACCTCCTGGAACTGGCGTGATTGCACTGCATTTGGGAGCCACGCTATCAAAATGCACATCCCCCTTTATGCGAAACCCTTTCTTTGCAGTTGAATCATTTACTCTTGTGATACCTACATCAATTATAACAGCACCTTCTTTTACCATTGAAGGCACAACGAATTCAGGTTTTCCCATTGCGGCTACAATGATATCAGCTTGCAAACAAATTTCTTGTAAATTGTGCGTATGAGAATGACAAATAGTAACTGTGCAATTGCCTTGAGGAATATTACTGCTTAATAAAATGCTCATTGGTCGGCCTACAATATTGCTTCTTCCAATTACCACAGCATGTTTTCCTTTTGTTTGGATATTATAGTGTTCAAGCATTAATAATATTCCATAAGGAGTTGCAGGAATGAAAGTGGGTAATCCCTGAACTAATTTTCCAACGCTTGAGGGATGAAATCCATCAACATCTTTGGATGGGTCAATTGCTTCTATTACTTTTTGTTCACTAATATGTTTTGGCAAAGGAAGTTGAACTAATATTCCATCAATATCACCATTTAGATTGAGCAACTTTATAGATGAAAGTAGTTCAGATTCGGAAACATGATCCTCAAATCTGATTAATGTAGACTTAAAGCCACATTCTTCACAATTTTTCACTTTGCTGGCTACATAGGTTTCACTGGCGCCATTGTTGCCGATTAATATGGCTGCAAGGTGGGGGGCTGGTTTTCCTTCAACGGATAAGGCAGCAGTAATTTTTTTTAAATTTTCTTTTACCGACAGAGCGGCGATTTTCCCATCTAATAATAACATATAGGTGTAAAATTATCTGAATTGAACCAGTCGGCTATTA
>JAYTXG010000012.1:0-4589 GCA_043743375.1 Sphingobacteriia bacterium | reverse complement strand
CCATCTCCTAAAGGAGTTGAAGTTCCGTGTGTATTAATATAATCAATTTCATCTGGTTGCATGCCTGCATCTTTTAATGCTGCAATCATTACATTTCTTGCACCCAATCCGTCTGGATGTGGAGCAGTTAAATGATAGGCATCGGCAGAAGCGCCACCACCAGCAATTTCACAATAAATTTTTGCACCACGCCTAATTGCATGTTCATATTCTTCTAATACCACCACTCCTGCGGCTTCTCCCATAACAAATCCATCTCGGTCTTTGTCGTAAGGCCTACTAGCAGTTGCAGGGTCATCGTTTCTTTCACTCATTGCTTTCATCGCATTAAATCCACCAACTCCTGCTTCACATATAACAGCTTCTGAACCACCGCTGATAATGATATCGGCCTTACCTAAACGAATGGTATCGCAGGCAGCAATAATACCATTGGTACTAGAAGCACAAGCACTAACTACTGCAAAGTTTGGACCTCTAAATCCATGACGCATAGAAATTTGTCCCGCTGCAATATCCAATATCATTTTAGGAATAAAGAAAGGATTGAATCGAGGAGTACCATCACCTTGTGCAAAGTTGATTACTTCTTCCTGAAAAGTTTTTAATCCGCCTATTCCACTGGCAAAAATTACTCCTACTCTATCAATATTGATGGTAGTTTTATCGATATTTGCGTCTTCAACAGCCATATCACTAGCCACCAAAGCCAATTGTGCAAAGCGATCTAGCTTACGAGCCTCTTTTCGCTCCATAAACTGTATAGGATCAAAACCCTTTACTTCACAAGCGAACCTAGTTTTGAACTTTGCTGCATCAAATAAAGTAATAGGCGCTGCGCCAGGAACACCATTAATTAATCCATTCCAATAATCATTTAAATTATTGCCAATTGGGGTTAATGCTCCAATACCTGTAACAACTACTCTTTTTAACTGCATAAAAGGGTCTGTTAAAGTTATAATCCGCCTTTTGAGGCGTTAGGGCTGCAAGAAGGCGGATTAAAATATTTCTTACTAAATGATCTTTCTTACTTAGCGTGTTCCTCTAAATAAGCAACTGCCTGACCAACAGTAGTAATGGTTTCAGCCTGCTCATCAGGGATAGAAATGTTGAATTCTTTTTCGAATTCCATGATTAACTCAACGGTATCTAAAGAATCTGCACCTAGGTCATTGGTAAAAGAAGCTTCGTTTGTAACTTCTGCTTCATCTACGCCTAATTTGTCAACGATGATTTTCTTTACTCTTGTAGCGATGTCTGACATTATAAAAGTTTTTGATTACTGCCGCAAAAATATACATTTTGGCATATATGCAATGAATAAACCAATTTTTGTTTCCACACTATTGGAGAATCTGACTGAATTATATCAATTATCCTCCATTTTTGGCCTTTTTTTTAAAAATGATGGTTATATTAGTTATTCTAACAGTAAATATTTTTACCAATGGCGCTAAAAATGATTCAGCACGGTTCCAAAGAATACGAACAAATGGTGGCATTGCGTTACCAGATGTTGCGTAAACCACTGGAACTTGTTTTTACTGACATTGAATTGGAAAAAGAAAAAAACAACGTTCTTTTAGGATGTTTTGATGAAGATGTTCTAGAAGGTTGTTGCATGTTGGTTGAATCGAACCCTTCTGAAGTTAGGCTACGCCAAATGGCTGTATTGTGTGGCTTGCAGGGCAAGGGCATAGGTAGAGTTTTGATGATATTTGCTGAAAATGTTGCCCGTGATAGACGATATAAAAAAATATTAATGCACGCTCGTGTTACTTCTATTCCTTTTTTTGATAAACTAGGATATTGTATTAATGGACAACCCTTTATAGAATTAACTATTGAGCATGTAGTGATGGAGAAAGAGTTATGAATTCTTAATTCTTAATCTCAAAATACCTCTCAAATCATGCTTAAACTCTTCTAACATTCCCTCTTTTGGAATGATGAAAAAAGATTTTGTATCAAAATACAAATGAATAAAATGAGGACTCTCAAAAAAGTGACTAAATTTTTTCCATTCCCAATGAGTTTCGCCAAGTTCAGTCTCTAATAAAACTCCATCTTCATTAAAATAAATAACGAATTGGTCTTTAAATGTAGCTGAACGATTATATATGCTATTGGGTAAAAAATACCAAAATGTTGCCATCAACATCAACCAAATAAATGACCCCAACAAGAAGGGTTCTGGTCTAATTTTTTTGGTATAAAAAAGAAAAGCTGAAACAATGGCAAATACATTCACCAAAACAATCAATACTTTTAATTCGGGGCGTTGCACA
This sequence comes from Sphingobacteriia bacterium, assembly GCA_043743375.1. Classification (GTDB taxonomy): domain Bacteria; phylum Bacteroidota; class Bacteroidia; order Chitinophagales; family Chitinophagaceae; genus Sediminibacterium. The sequence goes on along the minus strand of JAYTXG010000012.1, from coordinate 2,298 downwards.
AAATGATAACGAAGTGCCTGAATTACTTTTTTCTTATTGTAGGAGAAAGCGTGTTGCATTAAGCAAAAATACTTAATCCTAATTAAATAGATTGATACAGATTATTTGATGTTTAGAAAAAGTAGGGCATTCAAAAAATATTGAGCGTATTACCGATTTGGTTAATTTTTTATTAGTTGAAGTATTTGTCGTTTTTACCATAAAAAAAATCTTAAAAATAAATGCCTTTTTGCAAATCTGCAATTGAAAAATTGACTTGCTGACTTCCTTTGGCAAATTGCAATTGTATTGCTAGCTTGTTGTGTGCATGAACGCAAACCTAAAAACGCAGTAATCGTGCCAGATAAACCCGATGGAGAATTAATATCAACCGAATTGCCATAAGTAGTAGTATATGGAGAAGCATTCACAATAATTGAACTATAATCTAGTCCGGTTACATTTTTGCATAAACTAAAATCTTGCAATGCGTTAGTCACTGTTGTATTAATAGTTAGTGTGGTATAATTACTATTATTTAATACAACTGTTGCTGCTACAGATGCTACACTACTTGCACTTGAAGAAGAAGTAAGTGATGTGCTATTTATTGTTGTACTAAATGTTTGTGGTGCAGCACTACCATTATATAACCAACCATTATTGCGAGAGCCTAAATCCCGATTGTATGATAAAGTACCAAGTGAACTATACACATTGGTAACTGTAAAAGTTTTGGTTACACTTGTACCGCATGGTATGTATGTTGCACCAGTAATGGTAAATGTGGGTGTAGGTGGAGTTTCTGTAATAGTGATATTTGTTTGCGGGATATCAGAAATTTCTAAAGATGGTTAATTGCCATTCTGAATAAATAGAAGTAATAACTAAAATACAGGCAATTGCAAGTCATGATATTTTTATGTGTTTACTTTTAAATATTAGCTTAAAGATAAAAATACTTTTTCAGGCGGGCTTAGATTACAAAAAAAAGTAAAGTTTAAATAAATGCTCATTTAATTATATCAAAAACGAAAACCCTATTTACATCAAGCATTTTTACTGCAATCGTTTGCAATAAATGACAAAAATAAATAGTATAAAAAATGTTCATTCATTTCGCTACTTTTAAAAATTAACTATTGCCCCATGTCGATATTTAAGCCTCGCCTGAGTTTCATGCAGATCATCAATATGAACGTTGGTTTCTTTGGAATTCAATACAGTTTTGGCTTACAGCAAAGTGCCGTAAATCCTATTTACGATTTTTTAGGCGCACAACCAGATCAAATTCCTTTGTTAAACCTAGCGGGACCAATGACTGGCCTACTCATTCAACCAATTATTGGAGTATTAAGTGATAGAACTTGGCACCCTAGATGGGGAAGACGAAAACCGTACTTTTTTATTGGAGCATTGTTTTGCAGTTTATGTTTATTTATTTACCCTTTCAGTAGTTCTCTTTGGATGGCAGGTGGATTGCTCTGGATTTTAGATGCAGCAAACAATACTGCAATGGAACCATACAGAGCTTTTATCGCAGATAAATTGCCTCCCTCTCAACTTGCTTCAGGATTTTTAACACAAAGTTTTTTTACTGGACTAGGAATTACCTTGGCCAATATTTCGTTATTTATTTTTCAAAAATATATTCCCGGTAAACATGGCGCAATTCCTTATTGGGTTTTTGGCTCTTTCTTTTTAGGATCTATCTGTTCTATCAGCTCCGTATTGTGGAGCATTACCAAAACCCCAGAAATTCCTCCAACAGAAGAAGAACTCGCCGTACTTAGAGCAAATAAAAAAGGCCTATTACAGCCATTCATTGAAATTTTTTCTGCAATTGCAGATATGCCAAAAGTTATGTGGCAATTGGCGTTGGTATATTTGTTTCAATGGTATGCGCTTTTTTGTTATTGGCAAAATGCCTCCAAAAGCATTGCACAATCTGTTTGGAAAACTTCTCCTCAAGCCAATAAAAGTTTATACGAAGAAGCTGTTGGTTGGGCAGGATTAGTAAATGGCTGGTATAATATAATTACTTTTTTATCGGCCTTTGGATTAGTGTATATGACTAAAAAATACAGTCCCAAAAAAGTACACGTTATTTGTTTATTGATGGCTGGTATAGCATTGCTTTGCTTTCCTTTCATAGAAGACAAGTACTTATTGTTTGTTCCTATGACTGGCTTTGGTATTGCTTGGGCCAGTATGATGGGGGTTCCTTATTTAATGGTGGTAAATGATATTCCAAAAGAAAGATATGGCGTATACATGGGTATTATTAATATGATGATTGTAATTCCAATGATTTTGCAA
>JAYTXG010000011.1:0-1879 GCA_043743375.1 Sphingobacteriia bacterium | reverse complement strand
GTAAAAGTTATAGTAAGTAATTCATCTATTTGAATATTCATAAAAATAGGTTTGTTTAAAGGTAAGGCCTTATTAAGTAGTTGGCCTATGCCATTCTTTTCCCTGCCTCGAATAATTGTACAATAGTTGGTAGTTCATTTCATTTTCAGTGATCATGATTTTTACAACACAGCCATAATGTAATGTAAAGCTATCAAAAGACGCTTTAAGAGGTGTATCTGTAATGTAAGAGAGAATACTTCTTAAAACACCCCCATGCGCTACTATCACGGCATTCTCGCCCTTATTTTTAATCTCGTTAAACTTTTTTATTACTCTATTATGCAGAATTACATAACTCTCACCATTTGGTACTACTATATTTACAAAATCATCCATCCAAGGATCAATTTCTATTTTTGGAATATCGTTCCATCTCTGCATTTCCCAATCACCACAATTTAATTCCATTAGCTCGTTATGGTACTCAATAATTTCGGGGTTATACAAAGCATTGGCCAATTTTGTACATCGCTGTAACGGACTGCTATACACTTTTATATTTAATTGAGGTAAATGAGGCAGAATCATGCTTACTTCTTCCTCAAAACTATTGGTAATATCAAGGTCTGTTTGTCCGTAACAAATTCCTTTGTCAATTAATGGTGTTGTATGTCGTATTAAATAAATCTCCATAGTAGTAAGCATCCTATATAAAAAGTAATTTCACAAAGTTGTTGAGTAGCACCTAAACAATCACCCGTGTATCCCCCAATCCATTTGGTAAAAAATCGTCCTGTAAAATAACGAATTATGATGGTGGGCAACATTATTAGTAAGATAAATATTGGGAAGAGGTAAATAAATGAGGAGCTAAGGCGGATTGAAAAAGGAGTGGGATTTAAATTTGCTGGTGCGATGATAATATACACCAAAAAAAGTGGAATTATTGCTCCTACTGATAATACAATTAATTCTTTTACATTTAATTTCCTATCTGCTAAGGGTTTGCTTTTACTCACATCTGTATCCTGAACGTATGGCAATTGTTGCATTATTGTTACAGCCATGAATCTACTGGTGCTATGGGCTGCAATAATAATTATTGCAACAAATGGCGTATAAAAAGCAGCACATAGTTCAAGTAGCAGCATAAATTTTATTGACAATGCTAAAATAAGTCCCACTACGCCATAAGTACCTAATCTGCTATCTTTCATGATAGTCAATATTTTTTCTTTCGACCATCCACCTCCAAAAGCATCACAACAATCTGCCAATCCATCTTCATGAAATGAACCAGTAATAATTATAGTAACAAGCATCGAAAAAATAATACTTAATGCCGAAGAAAAATAAAGGCTCAAGCCAGCAAATACCAATCCACCAATTAATCCTACCAATATACCCACCCAACTAAAATATTTAGCAGATGATTGGAGATAATCTTTTGAATAAGGTAAATTTTTACCTACAGGTATTCTTGTGAGAAACATAATAGCAGTACGCAAAAGGAGCCACTGATAAGCCATTTGTTGTGTTATTGGTTGAATAAACTTAAAGTTCTCTTTTTTTATCCTAATTCCCAACTTTATAAAGAGCTTACTCCCGCTTTTTCAAAACTGGCCATTTCATTCAAAAATGCAACGGCACTTTTTATGAGCGGTATTGCTAATGCAATACCAGTTCCTTCTCCCAATCTCATTCCTAAGTTTAGTATTGGTTTTGCATTTAAAAACTGCAACATTTTTTCATGCCCCTTTTCTCCACTAGTATGAGCAAATAGACAATTATTTAATAGTAACGGTTCAATTTTAATTGCAAGTAATAATGCTGCTGTAGCAATAAATCCGTCTACAACAATTATACTATTTTCTTGGTATGCTTTTAAATAAGCGCC
>JAYTXG010000010.1:0-4446 GCA_043743375.1 Sphingobacteriia bacterium | reverse complement strand
TTAATTACAAAATTCAACTTCTCCATCAACCCCATTTCTGCGCGCTCTAGCTGCGGCTTCTGCTTTTCTTCTTCTGCTAGTCGTTGGTCTAAAAATTCTAAATCCTCTCTGTTATGCTCCATAGCATAACGTATTAAATATTGAATGAACTCCTCTGCTAAATTCATATTGTCTTCAATATCATTAAACGCCATTTCTGGTTCAATCATCCAAAACTCTGCCAAATGCCTAGTAGTATTAGAGTTCTCTGCTCTAAAAGTTGGACCAAAAGTGTATATCTCCGAAAACGCCATTGCGCCCAACTCTCCTTCTAATTGTCCGCTAACTGTAAGGTTCGTACTCTTACCAAAAAAGTCATCATTGTAATTAATATTACCCGCTTCATCTTTTGGTGCTGTACCATCCATCGGCAGTGTAGTTACCCTAAACATTTCACCAGCTCCCTCTGCATCACTAGCAGTAATAATTGGAGTATGTAAATTCACAAATCCTTTTTCATTAAAAAACTGATGCACCGCAAATGCCAATGCATGCCTTATCCTAAAAATGGCACCAAATGTATTGGTTCTAAAACGCAAATGCGCTTTCTCTCTTAAAAATTCTAAACTGTGTTTTTTGGGTTGAAGGGGATATTTTTCTCCATCACTATCTCCCAAAACTTCTAAGGTTGCTGCTTTAACTTCAATAGCTTGCCCCCTTCCAACAGATGCTACTACTTCCCCCATTACTTTTAAGGACGCTCCTGTAGTAATGCGCTTAATTGTTTCATCATCCAACAATCCCAATGCCACAACAACCTGTAAATTATTATTGGTGCTCCCATCATTCAATGCTATAAATTGGTTGTTACGAAATGTACGCACCCAACCCATCACGGTAACTTGCTCGCTTGGCTTTCCTGAACCTAAAAGTGTTTTTATTTTGATTCTACTGTTAAACATAAAGCGAATATAATCAAACAAGCTGCTAATAACTACATCCAAAGCCTAGTTTGCGAATATTTTACATCAAAATTGTTTTATGAAAATGTAGAATTTTGTTTGGATTTTTATGAAAATGATGTAACATTGCAATGGAAACACACTGAATTGTTATTGTTACCCCAACGTTTTAGTTACTCTTTTTCCAAATCAATACTCATAAACCGAGCTGAGTTCACTTCCCTTAGATCGGATTAATCTTTTGACAAATTGTATTCCCCCCTAATAATCGATACTATTTATGTTTGACATTCTGCAATTAAACAACATGTTATTGCCCGAGCTGCTCGATATTGCTGAGCAGCAGAAAATTACTGGAGTTAAAAAACTCGATAAGCAAGGATTAATTTATAAAATCCTTGATAGCCAAGCTATTAAAGCCAGTGAAGTAAAAGACGACCCAAAGAAAAAATTGGCACGTCCTAAAAAACCCATAATAGTAAAAACTACCAATGGTACCGAAGAAGCTGAAGTGATGGAAAATGCACCAGTAGCACCAACACCAAATCCTCAAAGCAGACCGGTTAAAAAAGCGATTCAAAAAAAGCAAAATATACCTGCTAAAGGAAAAAATACATCACCCGAAGCTCTTGTTACTGAATCATTAAATGATACCACTAGCCAAATAGCAGCGGCAATCATTCAAACCCTTGAAGCAGACGATAACAATAGCGAGCAAAGTCAAGCGCCAGAAACCGAATTACAAGAACGCCCTCGTCAACAACCTCAACGCAAAGAACCTGTTTTTAATATAGAATTTGAAGGAGTGATTCCGGCAGAAGGTGTTTTAGAAATGATGCCCGACGGATATGGTTTCCTACGTTCTTCCGATTACAATTATCTCTCATCACCTGATGATGTATATGTATCTCCTTCTCAAATAAAATTATTTGGCTTAAAAACAGGCGATACCGTAAAAGGTGCTGTTCGTCCGCCTAAAGAAGGTGAAAAATATTTCGCCTTACTTAAAGTAGATCATATTAACAATAAGCGCCCCGATGAAGTACGTGATCGCGTACCATTCGATTATTTAACGCCATTGTTCCCTTTCGAAAAATTAAATTTATTTACTACCCCAAATAATTATAGCACAAGAATTATCGACCTGTTTACACCTATCGGTAAAGGGCAACGTGGATTGATAGTTGCTCAGCCTAAAGTAGGTAAAACCATGTTATTGAAAGAAGTGGCCAACGCCATTGCTGCCAACCACCCAGAGTGTTACCTAATGGTTGTATTGATAGATGAAAGACCAGAAGAAGTTACCGATATGGAACGTAGTGTGAATGCAGAAGTTATTGCTTCTACGTTTGATGAGCCAGCAGAAAAACACGTAAAGGTTTCGAGCATTGCTTTACAAAAAGCTAAGCGCTTGGTTGAGTGCGGACATGATGTAGTTATTTTATTAGATTCTATTACCCGCTTAGCACGTGCGCATAATACTGTTGCTCCTTCTAGTGGTAAAGTATTGAGTGGTGGTGTTGAAGCCAATGCATTGTTAAAACCAAAACAGTTTTTTGGTGCTGCACGTAAAATCGAAAACGGCGGATCATTAACTATTTTAGCAACTGCCTTAATTGAAACAGGCAGTAAGATGGATGAAGTAATTTTTGAAGAATTTAAGGGTACTGGTAATATGGAATTACAGTTAGATAGAAAACTAGCTAACAAACGTATTTATCCTGCAATTGATTTAGTTGGATCCTCTACTCGTCGCGATGATTTATTATTAGATAAAGAAGTATTAGGCCGAATGAATATTTTACGCCTCTTCTTAAATGATATGAATCCCGAAGAAGCAATGAATGAATTGCTTAAACGTATGCGCGGAACAAAAAGTAACGAAGAGTTTTTAGCAAGTATGAATAGGTAATTTTAAAATACCACTACTTGTTTTCCTTCCTCATCAAGTAAAATTCTTGCTTCTACATCAAACACATTATTTAACAAGGCAGGTGTAACAGCTTCTTCCTTTAATAGTGTATTTATGATGCTTCCTTGTTTCATAAATAAAATTCTGTCGGCGTATTTTAATGCAAGGTTTATATCGTGTAACACAGCCACTACCGCCATATTTTTAGTGCAATATCCTTTGGCAACATTTAGTAACTGGTGTTGATATTTAATATCGAGGTGAGATACTGGCTCATCTAATAATAATAGTTTAGATGGTTCACCAATGGTGGGTTGCCCTATTTGTGCTAGCACCCTACTCATTTGTACTTTCTGTGCTTCTCCGCCAGAAAGCGTATTATAATCTCGATCTACAAAATCATATACCTGCATTTGATGCAGCACGTGTTCTACAATCGCTTCATCTTTTGATGTAGGGTTATTAATAAAATATGGGTAACGCCCCATCATTACTATTTCTTTTACAGATGCAGGAAAAGCAATAGAATAATGTTGAGACAATACTGCTCTACACTTTGCAATTTCTACTGCCGAGTAAGTGGTTAAAGGTATTTTATTCAATTCTACTTCGCCCTGAGATGGCTCTAATGAAGCTGCTATTATTTTTAATAGGGTTGATTTACCCGCCCCATTTGCGCCCATTATTACAACAAATTCATTTACGTTTACATCAAAAGAAACATCTTTTACTAGCTGCTTTTTTTTAACAGCATAGGATATGTTTTTTACCTTAAGCATCTTCTCCTCCTCTGTATAATACATTTGATTTCTTTAGTAAAACAACAAATATTGGTGCTCCAATTAAGGAGGTTATAATGCCTATAGGAATTTCGGCAGGTGCCAATAATAATCTTGCGCCCATATCTGCCAACGTTAACAATAATGCTCCTGCAATCATTGAAGTTGGAATAAGTTTTTTATTATCACTACCTATTAACAAGCGCATAACATGTGGTACTATCAATCCCATAAATGCAATCACGCCAACAAAAGCAGTTGCTACAGATACCATTGCCGTGTTGAGCAGCATTATCCTTTGTTTTAATTTTTCTGCATCTACGCCAATGTATAAAGCTTCTTCTTCTCCTAATAATAATGCATTTAATTTTTTGGCATCTCGAAATGAAATAATAAATACAAAAGCAGCAACAATACCTACAATAAAAACCTGAATCCACGATGCACCAGAAAAAGTACCAAGATTCCAGAATGTAATACTTCTCGCCTGTGGGTCGCGCGCTATATAACTCATAAAACCTGTACCACTTAAACCAACAGCATTTACAGCTATGCCTATCAGTAATAATGATGTGATAGAAACTTTTTTAGCGCTTTTTGCTAACGTATAAACTATATAAGTAGCAAGAAGACCGCCGCCAAATGCAAACAATGGAACAAGCAAAGGACCCGCTATTTCTTTAATATGTGTGTTCATATTTACAGATAAAACAAACACTAAAGAAGATCCGAATGCTGCGCCAGCACTTGTTCCCACTAAGCCAGGCTCTACAATTGGATTGCGAAATAACCCCTGCATTAATACACCCGATAC
>JAYTXG010000009.1:0-4638 GCA_043743375.1 Sphingobacteriia bacterium | reverse complement strand
AATAATAAGCAAACACCAAAAGTAATTACTAGTGATTTTACTACGCGTGTATTATAGTTTTTTCTAAGGTCATAAGCACCATAGCTTTTATTACGGCCATCAAATAAAATATCTAAAATGTTGGCGGATAAAATGTATTGCGTTTGCATAATTATGGTTTTTAAAATGAGATACACTCATCAAAAACTTCCATAAAATAGTGAAGGAAATATTTTATTTTAAAAATAATTGTCTAGAAGCTAATGCTAGTATGGTTTTATTCAAAAGCCTCCCAAAAATTTGAGAGGCTTTCGAATAAAATTTATTTTACATACAATTAATTACTCCTCGCTTACTTGGAAGGTAATTGCTTGCCTTTTACGACTAGTAACTTTACGTCCATTTTGTACTGCGGCAGTCCATTTTGGTCCTTTTTTAATGGCTTTGATTGCTTCATCTTTTGTACCATAGCCAGGATCTGCATCTGCACTTACCTCGCTTATGTTACCTTCTTTGTCTACAATAAAACTTACCATTACAGTGTATTTACCTGGAGGTGCACCATTTTGATTTGGCACATCGCTATTAAGATTACGTTGCAAATATTTAACCCACGCAGCTTGCCCACCTGGGAATTCTGATTCTATTTGTACAACAGTAAATACTTTATCATAGTCTTCTTCAACTTTTGGGGCTTCTACAACGCCAGTACCCTTAGCTTCAGGTGGGGCAACAATACCATCGTCTTTTACACCCTCTTGATTAATTGTACCAATTTTAGTTTCTGCCAATTTTTCTTGTTCTGGAGGTGCTTCTTTTACTTCCTCATCCTTAACAATTTTAGGTGGTGTAAACTTAGTAATCTCCACTTTTGGTGGTTCTTGCTTTGGTGGTGGCGGTGGTACAATTTCAGGCTTTTTTTCATCCTTCTTCAATTCCTCCAACGATACATCTTGCACTATTATATCATTTTTCTTGTCTTTTTGCAAAGAATTGGCAAGAATAGAGCCTACAAAAAGCAATATGCAAAGTGCTAAAGTGCCACCTAAGGCATATAACATACGTTTGTTGTATGATTTGCGAAGATCGTACGCACCATATTCCTTGTATCTACCATCAAAAATGATATCAAGGATATCGGCTGACATGATTTTATTAATATCCATCTTGGTATCTTTTAAAAATAAAGTTCAATTAGTAGATTATTAATCCACTATTTATTTCGCTGCGCCTTGCGTTGCTTTAATCAATTGATTTTCACCTTCTGATATGTCAACAAGCGCATAACGTTTTACTACATTTATAGACATCTCATCTAAAATATCAATAACATTTCTATACGTACTTTCTTCATTAGGCTTAAGTATTACTACAAAGTCTTTTTCATCAGTACGTCTTTTTTTATCAATGATGATACCACGTATTTCTTTAAAATTAGATGACTTGAAATTTACACCAGCTGGATCAAGTTTACCTTCATAATAGAATACATTATTATCCTTACCCAACATTACCGTTAATACTGCAGATTCTTTAGCCAGAGTTTGATCTTTAGGATCATCAGCATCTTTTGGCAAATTCAACTTCATGGCTGTTGGTTGGCTCATGGTTGTTGTAAAAATGAAAAATGTAATTAACAGAAATCCAAGATCCACCATTGGTGTCAAGTCAACTCTCGTTGACATCTTTTTTGCTTTTTTTACCCCTGGGCCTTTCTTATGACCACCACCTGAGGTATCCATTTCTGCCATGTTAGTAAATTTAATTTACTTAAATAATATTGTTTTCTTAAATCTAGTACTATTCTGCTTTTTTTGTGTCTTTGGTTTTCCATAAATCTGTACCTTCTGGCACATTTTCTGGATTAGTAACCATTTGAAACTTTAAGAAATCATTTTTCTTAAAAGCATCAATAACGTTCTTAAAAGCAGGATATTTAGCATTATTATCACCTTTTAATAATAATGCTGGTGCAGGTTGGCCTTGGTATGCATTAAATACAAGACGCATCCACTCTATCATTTCATTATTAGTACTATCCTTACAAGGTATACCAGGCAATAATTCACCTTGCTTTTTATCTGCTGGCAATGCTAGAAAACTTGGTAATTGACTGAGCGACGTACCAAAAAATTCTGCTTTTTTAAAAGCCGCAACATTAAGTCCTAGATTTCTAGAACTATTTAAGGCAGTAGCAATAGCTTCTTTTCTTGGTTGATTATCCATAGAAAGAAATACTTTGCCATTTTTATCAATTGTAATCATTACAAAATCTTTTTCTGGTGCTTTTTTAGACGACACAGAATTAGGCGTTGTAACAGTAATAGCTTCGGATGGCTTAAACTTTGTTGTTAATATAAAAAAACTTAGCAACAAAAAAGCTACATCGCACATTGCCGTCATGTCAACCGAAGTACTCTTTCTTGGAAGTTTGGGCCTTGACATTTTTTTATAATATTAATTGATTTCACAAATAAGATTCAACACTTAAATTATTCCATAAAAAATCTTGAAAGATTATTTATAGTTGGCAGCAAAACTTTGTGTTAGCGTGAAACCAGATTCATCAATACCAAAAGTAATACCATCAATACGTGTAGTAAATACGTTATACATAATAATTGCTACTGCAGATGTACCAATACCTAATGCAGTATTGTAAAGTGCCTCAGAAATACCTTCCGACAAAGCTGCCGCAGCATCGCCACCACCACTATCACCTAATGCAGAGAAAGATTTAATCATACCCACCACTGTACCAAGTAACCCTATTAGAGTTGCAACTGAAGCCAATGTAGATAAGAAAACTAAATTCTTTTCGAGCATTGGTAATTCAAGTGCAGTTGCTTCTTCAACTTCTTTTTGAATATTTAGTACTTTTTGATCGGTAGTTAATTCGGTATTCGTAATCATCTCTTTGTACTTACGTAAACCACCTTTCATTACATTACCAACAGCACCTTGTTGCTTGTCGCATTCCGCAATTGCTTTATCAACATCTTTATTGGCTAAATTGAACTGTACCTTACGGATGAATTCAGAAATATCGCCTTTGCCCGCTGCTCTACTTACTGTTAAAAATCTTTCAATTACAAATGTTAATACAATTAAAAAACAGCCAATCAACACAGGAACAATAATACCACCTAAATACATTTTTGGCAAATCGCCAATTGGTCCTTTGTGCTTTGGCCAAAAACCACCAGCGGCATCTGGTCTAGAAAAGTTACTTGCGTTTCCTATAAAAAAACGCCAAATAACATAACCCAAAATAATACAAACAATAGGTGCAAACGAAGCAACTAAGTTGCCAGACTTTTTTGGTTGTACAGATGTTGTACTCTTTACGGCAGCTGTTGCAGCTGGTTTGATGTCAGCCATGATTCAATTGATTTTTTAGTTTTAAAAATAACTGTTAATTAAAATATTTAGCAATGCTACTAAAAAAAGTTTTGATTAAACAAAACAATATTTTATCTAAACATTGTACAGACGAGCAAATTAGGTATTTTATTTAAAGCAGCAAATAAGTTTGAAAAAAGTTGAAAAATAATTTCGTAAACAAGATTAATAAAAAAATGTAATGTAAAGAATAAGATTAAGGCAGGATTAAAATACTCATTTTACCACTCATAATAATACATACTATAAAATTGAAGAATAGTAATTGTAGACATATCTTTAAACACAATTTTAAAAATTAACTACATATATGAAAAGAATTTTCGTGGCAACTGGTTTATTGCTATGTATTACAGCAATGGCTCAACAAAAAGACACTGTACCTACTTCACCAAACAGACCTACAACTGGATTACCAAACCTAGCAGGTCTTGGCGGTTTGGGTGCAAGAGTAACAACAACCCCAAAACCTTACAAAGAAATAATAACAGATAAAGCTGTTAGCAAAAAAGGGCTGTTTATAGTACATAAAGTGGAGGACAAATTCTACTTTGAAATTAATGACAGTTTATTGGGCAGAGAAATTTTAGCGGTTACTCGTTTTACCAAAGTACCAAGTGGTGCAGGCTACGGTGGCGAAATTGCTAACCAACAAACTTTAGTTTTTGAAAAAGGCCCAAGTAATACTATTTTTTTACGTGTTATCACGTTGGTAAGTACAGCCGATTCTACAAATGATATTTACAAAGCTGTTACTAATTCTAATGTAAATAGTATTGCACAATCCTTTCCTATTGCGGCTTTCAGCAAAGACAGTAGCGGAAGTATTATTGATGTAACAGATTTTTTTAAGGGTGATAATCAACCCATAAGCATCAATGCAAATGCAAAAAAAAGATACAGTTTATCAGTGCTTGCATCCGATAGATCTTACATCCAAAAAATAGCTACTTATCCAATAAATATAGAAGTTAAAACTGTAAAAACATTCTCAGCAAGTGCTGGCGGCGGCTTTGGATTCCCTACAGCACCATCACCATTTCCTTCAGCATCTTTACCTGCCGCTTCACAATCTGGTGCAGTAACAATTGAATTAAACACGTCTCTATTATTATTGCCTAAAACCCCAATGAAATATAGGGTTGCAGACAAACGTGTTGGTTATTTTACTGATGATTATGTAAAATATAGCGATGAGCAACAACAAGTTGAGAACAAAGAATTTGCGGTGCGTTGGAGATTAGAACCAAAAGAGGG
>JAYTXG010000008.1:0-11113 GCA_043743375.1 Sphingobacteriia bacterium | reverse complement strand
GCATTTTCAATACCTACACCCATTACAATTGCTGGACTTTCTTGAGTGCCCAAATCAAATTTCCCATTTTTTATGTATTTAGCAATATTGTTGATTTTATTGTAATTTGGTTCAACTCCCTTTACTGTAATAATTGTTTGATAGTTACCCATCAATAATGCTTTTTCTTCTGCAATTAAACTACAAGCAGTAACGTGGTTTACTGTTTTAATTTTTTGTAATTGATCGGCAGTAATATGTAATATTTTTTCTTGAGTTGGAACAATTTTTATTGCGGCATAAAAATCACCATAAAGGCCTTTTACCAAATCTTCAAAACCATTAAATACACTTAAGATAACAATTAACGCAGCGGTACCTACTGCAATGGCAGTAACAGCAATCCAGGCAATAATATTAATTGCATTGGTAGATTTTTTTGAACGAAAATAGCGCCAGGCAAAAAGAAAATTCATAAGTTGATTATGGTTTTAAGCCTCCTTATCTTCCCCTTCATTTATTTTCTTTAAAATTTCTTCCATCTTAAATACGTAATCCAAAGTATCATCATTGTAAAAATGCAACACTGGAATTCTTCTGAGTTGATGCTTCATATTATCTGCTAACTCTTTTTTTATTTCCCAAGCCCTCGATTCAATGGTTTTCATCACTATAGCAGGCTCTTTTACTTGAAATAAACTAAGGTAAACCCTAGCTTCTAAAAGGTCGGGCGTTACTTTAATACTTGATATAGAAACCATACCACCATCTATCATGGATAGATTAAGCCTCCTAAAAATATCGTTAAATTGTTCTTGCAGTGCACCTGCAATTTGACGTTGACGTTTTCCTTCTTCCATATTCTCGCGTTTAATGGGTGTAAAATTAGTTACTTTGAGGTATTTAACCATTTATTCCTATATGAAGCGATTTGAACGGATATTATTTTACTTGCGCACACAAAAGAGAAATATAGTTTTATACGTAGTATTTAACTTGCTTTCAATCATATTTTCCTTGGTTTCATTAGTAATGCTTGCTCCTTTTCTGGGATTGCTATTTGCCAAAGAAAAACTCATTACTACCCAACCGTCTCTTAGCTTTTCTAAGGATGGTATGGCTTCGATTTTAGCCTATCTAAAATACTTTTTAAGTAGTTTAATTCAAAATCATGGCGAAATTTATGCCTTAGGGTTCATTTGTATTATCATTATTGTTTCCATTTTCTTTAAAAATTTATTCACTTATTTATCGTACAGGGTTTTAGCGCCTATGCGCAATTATGTGATGACCAAACTCCGCTCCGATTTGTATGCCAAAATATTGGAGTTGCCAATTGGTTTTTTTACAGAACAAAAGAAGGGAGACATCATAAGCAGAATGAGTAATGATGCCAATGAAATAGAATGGAGCGTAATGAGCACATTAGAAGGGTTAATTAGGGATCCTTTAAATATTCTCATTATTCTTGGTGTATTGGTTTATATAAGTCCACTTCTTTCATTGTTCTTATTGGTTTTACTTCCTCTTACTGGTTTTTTAATTGGCAGATTAAGTAGGTCTCTAAAAAAACAATCTACTGTTTCATCTGAACAATTAGGCAGTTTAATGTCGATTCTCGATGAAACGCTTGGTGGATTACGAGTAATAAAAGCATTTAATGCAGAAAGTATTTTACGTAACCGTTTTTTTACAACTAACAACAACCTAAATCATATTCGCAATAAAATGAATTTCCGTAGAGACCTTGCTTCACCAATGTCGGAGTTTATGGGCGTTATGGTTTTATGTTGCATTCTTTGGTTTGGTGGAAGATTAGTATTGGGGCATGAGGCTGGTTTAGAAGCAACAGGATTCATTAATTATATTGTTGTTTTTACGCAAATAATTAATCCAGCAAAATCATTATCAACTGCATTTTATAATTCACAAAGAGGAAGTGCTGCTATACTTCGAATTGAAGAAATTTTACAAGCACCCTTAACAGTAACCGATTTGCCAAATGCTACAATCATTCATCAATTTGAAAAGCAAATTGAATTTAAAAATGTTTCGTTTTCTTATGACAATGTTCCAATATTAAAAAATATTAACTTAACAATTGAAAAGGGAAAAACCATTGCCCTAGTTGGTTCATCTGGAGCAGGAAAAAGTAGTTTAGCCGATTTAATTCCAAGATTTCATGATGTAAGTGATGGAGAAATACTAATTGATGGAGTAAATATTAAAAAGTTTTCTTTAAATAGTGTTCGTAATTTAATGGGCATCGTAACGCAAGAACCTATTTTATTTAATGATACAATTGCCAACAACATTTCTTTGGGTACTGAACATGCTAAGATAGAGTCGATTGAACAAGCAGCCAAAGTAGCCAATGCACTAGATTTTATTCGAAAAAAGGAAGATGGTTTTGATACTAATATTGGCGACAGAGGTAGTAAATTAAGTGGTGGAGAACGGCAAAGAATAACCATTGCAAGGGCAGTATTGAAAAATCCACCGGTATTAATTTTAGATGAAGCAACTTCTTCTTTAGATACTGAAAGTGAGCGTTTGGTTCAGGATGCAATTAATAATATGATGCAAAACAGAACTTCCATTGTAATTGCACATCGTTTGAGTACCATAAGGCATGCTGATGAAATAATTGTATTACATAAAGGAGAAATTGCCGAAAGGGGCACACACGAAAGTCTATTGTTACAAGGTGGAATTTATAGGAAATTGGTTAACATGCAAGAAGTGAAGTAAGATTTATAAGGAAAGACAAAAAAAAGGTTCATAACATTACTGCTATAAACCTTATAAACTTATATACTTTAATAAATAATTTATTCCATCGGTTTAACTAATCCTAGTTTAGCTTCTAGGCTAAGTGTAGCATGTGGCACAGCACGTAAACGAGCTTTATCGATTAGTTTTCCTGTTACTCTGCAAATGCCATAGGTTTTGTTATCTATGCGGTTAATTGCTTTCTCCAAATGATCGATGTAAGAAATTTGACGGCTAGCCATTTGGCTAAGCTGTTCTTTCTCCATACTCATCGTACCATCTTCCATGGTCATATAACGAGCATCGTCATTATCGCCACCCATTTCATCTTTACGTGTTATTAACCCTTGCAAATAAGTTAATTCTTTTTTAGCAGCTTCTAGTTTTTTGGAGATCAAATCTCTAAATTCATTCAGGTCAGTATCATTATACTTTATTAGTGGACCTTGTGGCTTCTGAGCCTCCACTCTTTTTTCTAATGGAGTGTATACAGGGCTGTATGGTTTACTCGTTTTGGTATTTATTTTAGGTACTTTAACATCCTTAATAGGCCCATGCACTTTTTTTACTGGTTTCACTGGCGGAGTTGGCGGAGCTTTTACAATTGGCTTTGAATGTGCTAGTGGTGGTGGCGTAGGTTTGGAAACAGGAGCCGCTACAACTGGTTTTGCAGCAACTGGTTTTGCAGGAACTGATTTAACAGAAACTGATTTAACAGGAACTGATTTAACAGGAACTGGTTTAACAGGAACTGGTTTAACAGGAATTACCTTAGCTACCGGTTTTACTGGAGCAACTTTTGGTGTTGGCTTTGCTGGCACTACTTTTACAACCGATTTTGCAACAGCTTTTATTGGTACAGATTTAGCTGGAACTACTTTTGGAGCAGGCTTCGCAATTGGTTTTGCAACAACTTTTACTGGTACAGACTTAGCTGGAACTACTTTTGGAGCAGGCTTCGCAACTGGTTTTATAACAGCTTTTACTGCCTTTGAAGCAGGTTTACTAACTGCTTTTTTGGCCGGAGCTGCCTTTACTGATTTTTTTGATACAGTTTTGGGAGCTGGTTTCTTTGTAGCCATAAGGTTTATCCTTTTTTGTTTACTAACACATTAAGCTTGGTTTCATTAACTTCTATCGTTATGCCATCGATAATTTGAGGCATCCAGTCAATTTTGTCAGCCAATATTTCGCGGCAAATATAATCGTTATATTTAATAATTGAAATTTGCATTACAGAATTCTCCTGAACACCCAATAATATACGGTCTGTAAGCTCAAATCCGCTCTCCTTTCTAATATTTTGTATGCGGTTTACAAATTCCCGAGCTTCTCCTTCCTGTTTTAATGCTTCAGTAAGGGTAATATCTAATGCAACTGTTAATGCCCCTCTACTAGCCACACTCCATCCTGAAATTTCTTCTGCAACAATTTCTACGTCAGCAATATCAATTAAATGGCTACCAGAAGTTAATTCAAGTGTAAATTGGCCATTTTTTTCAATTTGACTGATTTGGAACTGATCAAATGAAACAATGATGGCTGCAGCCTCTTTCATAGATGCACCTAATTTTGCTCCAAGGGTTTTAAAATTGGCCTTCACTTTTTTGTTAATTACCCCTGTAGTTTCCGTGATATATTCAACTTCTTTTACATTTACCTCTGCTATAATCAACTCTTCCATCTTTTCGAGCTGCACTTTCATCTGAGCATTTATTACAGGAATCATAATTCTTTGCAATGGCTGCCTAACTTTAATATTTACTTTTTTTCTTAATGATAATACCAATGAGCAAGTTTCTTGTGCAAGCAACATTCTATCTTCCAGAAATGAATCAATAACCTCTTTTTTATAAATAGGAAAATCAATATGATGCACCGAAGTTGCATCATAACGTTTTGAGACTGCATTCAAATTAGCAAAAACAGCATCACTAAAAAATGGAGAAATTGGCGCAATTAATCGAACTACTGTTTCCAAACATTCATACAATGTTTGATAGGCGCTAATTTTATCAGTCTCATATTCACCTTTCCAAAATCTTCTTCTACATAAACGTACATACCAGTTACTCAATTGTGCATCTACAAATTCTTCAATTGCACGGCCTGCCATTGTTGGCTCAAAATCATCCATACTATCAGTTACTTTTTTCACCAAAGTATTAAGTGATGAAAGTATCCAACGATCTATTTCAGGCCTTTCATTAAGTGGAATATAAGCTTCCTTAAATGCAAATCCATCCACATTAGCATACAATGTAAAAAATTGATAGGTATTGTATAAGGTACCGAAAAATTTACGTTGAACTTCTTGAATTCCAGCAAGGTCGAATTTTAAATTATCCCATGGAGAAGCGTTAGTTATTAAATACCATCTTGTGGCATCTGCGCCATATTTTTCGATGGTTTCAAATGGATTCACCACATTTCCCAAACGCTTACTCATTTTGTTGCCGTTCTTATCTAACACTAATCCATTACTCACAACTGCTTTATAGGCAACACTATCAAATAACATTACTGCTAATGCGTGTAAAGTATAAAACCATCCCCTAGTTTGATCAACTCCTTCTGCAATAAAGTCAGCAGGAAAAGCTTCCCCTTTATCAATCAACTCTTTATTTTCGAACGGATAATGCCATTGAGCATAAGGCATTGCGCCACTATCAAACCAAACATCTATAAGGTCTGATACCCTTTGCATGATCCTTCCTTGTTGCGACACAAGAAATATATCGTCTACAAATGGCTTATGTAGATCATCAGTTTTAAACCTAAAAATTGATTGAATGAAATGATATTGTACATTTGCTTCTGAAACTGCTCCCAAATTATCACGGTTAAGCGTAGGGGTAATTTGCGTAGTGTTGGAAAGTTCGGAATCGCTACCAACTTCATCAGTTTCTTTTCTCTTTTTAAATCCTGTTACCAACCAATTGTATTCTTCATTGTGTAAAAACTGAGAAATTATTACAATATAATGATCAGTTTGTAGTTCAGTTCTTTTAGCATTTGCTGGCCCATATTCTCTTACAATTTTTCCTTCTACAATTGCTTCTACAATTCCTTCGAAAACTATTGCTAAAGTTTGTTCTTTAAATTCTTCAATATTGTTTGCCTCCCAGTTTCGTTTAGCTATAATTTTTGAAGTACCGTAGCCACCTTCAAAATCTTTTTCTACATTACCTTCACTTCCCCATAAAAAGTGAATAAACCCATTCGCTAAATCTGGTCGGCAAACTGCAAAGTCTACATCTTTGTGATGCTCTGTTTGATATTTAAAGGCTTTTAAAGCCAAGAATTTTTCCCTTTCTGCATCATAATTTTTAATCCTCGCTTCGCTCGTGTACCACTCGCTCGCATCGGTAATGCGTTGATTCAATTCGGCCATACTACCTATACAAACTTCTTCTGACCCGTCTTCGGTTTTCCAAATAGGAAGCGGAGTTCCCCAATACCTACTCCTACTCAAATTCCAATCTACCAGATTCTCTAACCAATTTCCGAATCGGCCCTCGCCTGTTGATTTTGGCTTCCAATTAATGGTTTTATTTAATTCAACCATCCGATCTTTTACAGCAGTTGTTTTAATAAACCAAGCATCTAATGGATAATATAAAATGGGTTTATCTGTTCTCCAACAATGCGGATAACTATGCTCGTACTTCTCTACTTTAAATGCCCTGTTTTCTTTTTTTAGTTTCACACAGATATCAACATTAACATCAACATATGCTGCATCATCTTTATAATTTTTTACAAAGCGATTACTAAATTCCCCTAGTCCATCAACAAATTTTCCTTCTCTATCAACCATTGTTAAAATACCAATGTTGAATTTTTTTCCTACTCTATAATCATCTGCTCCAAATGCAGGTGCGGTGTGAACAATACCTGTACCATCTTCTGTGGTTACAAAATCACCAGTAATTATTTTAAATGGCATTGCATCTGGGGTAATTTCTTTAATTGCTTTTAATGAGTTGGCATCATATGGCAGCAGTTGCTCATACTCAATTCCTTCAAGCTCAGTGCCTTTAAAAGTCTTCAAAAGCGTCCAATAAGCAACTTTGTGGGATCCTGTACCCCCAACTAGTTTTTTTAATTCTTCTTTTTCTTCTTGAGTTCGGTTGTTCTTCTTTGACATTAACTTATCAACCTTGCTTTTATCATTGTAAAACGAATCTGCTTCAACATATTTTTCAGGCAAAAAATCCCCACCCATTGGTCTAATAAAGAAATTTTTCACTAATGTGTTCGCGAGTATTACATTACAATATTCAAATGTTGTTGGATTAATTGTAGCTATAAGAGAGTAATCAATATTTGGACCCACAGTTAAACCTAAATTAGAAGGTAGTGTCCATGGAGTTGTAGTCCATGCCATGAAGAAAATTTCATCAAAAAAACTAATCGCCAAAGATGAAGCTTGCAAATTTTCATACCATTCACATTTATCCAAAGAAACTTGCTTTGCTTTAAACATCGCAACTACACTCGTGTCTTTTACATCTTTATAAGTTCCAGGCTGATTTAATTCGTGAGAACTTAGTCCTGTTCCTGCAGCAGGTGAATAAGGTTGAATACTTACACTTTCATATAAGAATCCTTTTTTATAGAGTTCACTTAAAATCCACCAGAGTGTTTCTATATAATTATTTTCGAAAGTAACGTAAGGATTATTTAAGTCGACCCAATAACCCATTTTGGTAGTTATATCGTCCCACTCTTTTTTATAGCGCAATACTGCTTCTCTACATTTTTTATTATAATCTTCAATCGATATTTTTTTACCAATATCTTCTTTAGTTATTCCTAATTCTTTTTCAACCCCTAGTTCAATAGGTAAACCATGCGTATCCCATCCACCTTTTCTTTTTACTTGAAACCCTTGCATGGTTTTGTAACGGCAAACCATATCTTTTAATGTTCTAGAAATAACATGGTGAATACCAGGCATTCCATTGGCACTAGGCGGACCTTCATAAAAAACAAAAGGCTTTCTTCCTTCTCGCAGGGAAATGCTTTTTTCAAAAGCATTATTAGCAGTCCACTTAGCCAAAACTTCCTGTTCAATACTCGGAAGATTTAATCCTGAAAACTCAGCATACTTTACACTCATACAATTTATCTGCTTGCCATATGGCTCATTGGTTAAAAAAGAGCAGCTAAGGTACGGATCTAACTCAAAGTGGGGGTATATTTAGACCATGAAGATTGTTTTCTTTTCGGCACAACCTTACGATAAGGAGTTTTTTACCCGTTTTAATATAAATAATTTTGAACTAGTTTTTATAGAATTGGCTTTAGATGAACATTCTATTGAATTAGCCAATGGTGCAAACGCAATTTGTGTGTTTGTTAACGATAAGGTTAATGCTGAAATAATTAAAAACCTAGCTGCAAAATCAATCAAGATAATTGCTTTGAGGTGTGCAGGCTTTAATAATGTTGATTTAGAAGCGGCAAAGTTAAATGGGATAAGGGTTTGCAGGGTTCCAGCTTATTCTCCAGAAGCAGTAGCCGAACATGCTGTTGCTATGATTCTTACGTTAAACCGAAAAACTCATAAGGCCTATAACAGAGTAAGAGAACAGAATTTTTCATTGAATGGATTATTGGGTTATAACCTGCATGGAAAAACGGTTGGTGTTATTGGAACTGGTAATATTGGCAAGGTTTTTTGTAAAATAATGCTTGGCTTTGGTTGTAGGATATTGGCTTTTGACCTGATTGCTAATAAGGATATGGAAGCAATTGGAGTTGAATATCATCCATTGATGGAGGTTTTAAAAGCAGATATTATTTCATTGCATTGTCCGCTTAACGAACAAACAAAACACCTAATGAATGCTTCTACATTCAGTATGATGAAAAAGGGTGCAGTATTAATCAATACCAGTAGGGGTGGTTTAATTGATACGAAAGCGGTGATTAGCGCATTAAAAACGGAACAAATTGGAGCCTTAGGAATAGATGTTTATGAACAGGAGGAGAAATTGTTCTTTAGGGATTTATCAACTGATATTATTTTGGATGATATGATTCAACGATTAACGAGCTTCCCGAATGTTTTAATAACTGCACATCAGGCTTTTTTTACTGAAGAAGCATTAAGTCAAATTGCAACTATTACACTTCAAAATATTAGTCAATTACTTAAATCTGCTAATTTATCTCCTCAAGCTGCATTATTGGTATAAATATTATCTGATATTCGTGTAAATAAGTAACTATTATTCATGAAATTATTGTTGAAAAGACTTTTTATCATTTGTTCAGTTGCCGTTGTTATAGTCAGTTGTAGCAAAGATGTTAGCTTAGAAACTGGAGCTGCTAGTGGAATAGCATTGGGCACTTTAACTGATAGCGTAGGTAATTGCAACAATTCAATAATAAATGGTACATATTATATAAATACTGATTTAACTGACAGTAATTTCGTAACAGTTAACACCAATTTTACTGGCTTAGGCAAATACTTGATTTCTTCGGATACCATTAATGGAATGTGGTTTATTGATTCTGGTTTTGTATTAACTACTGGCTCAAAAAGCATCAAATTAAAAGGTAATGGGCGACCATTTTCTACTGGAACAACCGAGTTTAAATTTTATTTTGGCGCAAGCATTTGTAGTTTTAGTTTAACAGTAGGCGGACCAAATAACGGAAGCAATTCTACTACCTATTGCCCTACTACTCCAAATGGTTGGATTCGCTATGGATTAACACCTGGGTATAGTTTACAAGGAGGCACTTCGATAGATACGGTGAGATCTATCATTTCACCGTATAATTTTACCTATTTAGGTAAAACATATTTTAAGTATCAAACAACACCAACATTAGATACATTGGCCTATACAGGTAGAAATAATTTAGGTGAATATTATAGTTTAGGAACTCCCGAATTAGATTATTTTAATAATATTTATGATACGGTAGTAAATAATATAGTTTACATATATTTAAAAGAGAATGTTGCAAAAGATGCTACTTGGAATTCAGAAGAAGCGAGAGCAGGAATTCTCCAACAAAATGGGGTGATGCGTTATGGTCAAGCAAGATTAAAATTTACTATTCTCGATGTTAATCAAACAGGAAAATATTTAGGTAATACAATAACAGACATCATCAAAGTAAAAAGAGAAATGCAGTTTAAGGAACCGTTAGATCCAGCTTTTATTACCCTCTTAATTTCGGAAGTTTATTATGCAAAAGGAATAGGCTTATTGGAGCAACGAATTTATTTTCCTTCAACACCAAATAAGTTAGCTCAAACGATGATCATTAAAGGATTTAAAGGCCTTTAAAAAATAAGTCAAAATAATTAATTATTTTAACAACTCACAAGGCTTAAGCCCAGTGTGCTTTTTAAAGGCTGCTGAAAAATGGGAGATAGAAGAATAACCTAAAAGTGCAGATACATCTGTTACACTTAATCCTTTTTCATACAATAAATATTTAGCGTGTTCCATTCTTTGTTGCTGATAAAAATCGAAAATAGTAGTGCCAAAAACTTCTTTAAACCCTTTTTTAACATAGCACTCATTCATGGCTACCTTTTTGCTCAATTCTTTGATGGTTATTGGATCACCAATGTGTTGTAATAAAATTTCCCGTGCTTGATAAATGCGTTCTCTACCACTTTCATCTGCAAGAAATTTACAAGTAAACCCTTCTTCTTTTTCATCTATTAAACACTCTAAACTAAATATGAGTAATTCATGTACTTTGGCATTAACAAAAATATTTTCCAAAGAACCAGAGTAGCTATGATTTAATAAGGTATCAAGTGTATTTCTTTTCTTAACACTTACAGGGAAAATTTTTGTAAAAGCATGGGGATGCTTAAAAGCCAATACTTCATCTTTACGGTTACTAACTTTCACATTATGTACAAACTGCTGTAGAAACGTGGCAGTAAAATGAAAAGTAAATACATCAATTGTTCTTTGCTTACCACCACAATTTAAAGTAGGCAATTCATTGCATTGAGAACAGCTTTTTTCTGCACAATATCTATTACCCGTGGTACAATACCTTAACTCTAAAAAATTTTCTTTGGGTTTTGTTTCATTAAAATGATAAACCAACATACCTGTATCTTCTGCAATCCATGCTGAATGAGCTAAGTATCGGCGAATATTATACTGAATTGATTCAGGAATGTTTTGTTCTTTTTGGTACAACAAACTCAAATTTGGGTCTGTTACGCCTTGTTGTGCAGTCTTTAATATGTCCATTATCTGATTCATCCTGCTGCAAATTTAATATATAAACATCTATTTCCCCAAAATACCCAATTTTGAACTGTTAAAATGGGGAAAACTAGCGGTCTTTTTACATAAATAAACCC
>JAYTXG010000007.1:0-4270 GCA_043743375.1 Sphingobacteriia bacterium | reverse complement strand
AATTCATCTAATTGATATTTGTCATCTCTATGTCCCATACTTATTCTTATTTTTTGCATCATTAACCAAATAGATTCGTAACGGCTATGACCAATTAAGCGTTGCATTTCTAATGCAGAAAACCCTTTTTTGGTAAGGCTCATTAGGTACAAGCCCCACAGCCAAACCTTGTAACCTAAATTAGAATTCTCCATCAAAGTACCCGTTTTTAAACTAATACCTTTACCACAACTTTTGCATCGCCATCTGCATTCTTTCTCAATCCAATAATGCCAAAGTGAACCGCACCCGGTACAGACAAGGCCAGACTTTTCTCGTTTTTGTTTAAAAAATTGCCTGCAACGCTGTTCATCTTTATAAGCAATAAAAAATTCGGATAACTTAATAACTAATATATTTAGTGTAAATATACTAACAATATTAGCTTATTCCAAATAACGTACAGTCATTCAATTTTATAAATTGTCGAAGTATTTATTTTACATTTAAATCAAGATAGTAAGATATGGAAGGATAAATTTGATAAAAGATTTATTTAATAGAAGGATTGGACTTCTTAGCCTTAAAAATTTTGCCCAGTAAATTCAAGCCACCTAATTTAATAGCATCTGAATTTTTTGAGACCAAACCTGCGACACCGAATTCAAGCACTATTCCAAGTACTTTTTTTACTATGCCAGCAGATTTACCTATCAATAATTTTTTGGACAATAAACCTGCTCCAACACTAATTGATGTATCAATGATATTATCTGAAACACCAGGCGAATTAACTACTTTATTTAAAGAATTTTTTAAAATATTAATCGGTTTCAGGCTTTCATAAGCAATATGGAATTCTTCGGTAATCCTCTCTTTCTGTATGCTTTTTTGTTTTTCCAGCAACTTGATGGCTTCTTTAAGTTCTGAGGAATTGTTAATTTCCATAAAGGTTAATTAAGTATTTTTTTTACAATAAGATCATTTACCGGTCCTTTTAGCCATTTATTTTTAAAAACAAACAGTAATACTGCCAGTAATAAATAAAAGCCTCCAACGATAAAAAAACCATACCACATTTGCCCCAATACTGCCCCTAACCAAATAGAAATTCCTATGTTTAAAAAAAAGATGCCGAATGTTATTACCAACGTAATAACTATACTCGAAACAACCGTAGATATAACATCTGACGACTTATCTACAGTCTTTAACTTCAATAAATCTACTCTTGTTTCAAGATAGTCGCCTGCACTTTTAAATAATGCCCCCAGGGCATTTGGCTGTTTTTCCATATGTCTAATTTTAGCTTATACTAGCCATAAATTTTTGTTTAAGATAAAGAATGCTTTATCTGCGATTTTGCAGAAGCAACTTTTTCCATCCCTTCTTCCAATTTATTTTCGGCCTCATTTTTAGCACTTTCAATTTGATCTGCAATACCATCCACTAGATCATTAATTTTTGTTTTTAATGACTCTTTTAAATCCGAACTCTTTTTACTTATTTTTTTCCTTGTGTCCGAACCCTTCTCCGGGGCGAACAAAACTCCTAATACTACGCCTGCGGCGGCTCCAATTAAAACTCCTGTTAAAATTTTTGATGAACTCATAATTTAAATTTTAAAAAACGTGAATGAATGTTTGAAAATATAAAACGAGGATGCTCAAACTTATTTTTTTTTCAGCATCCTTAAATAACCGATGAAAGAAATTTAAAAACCGAAACTAAATTACCATATAAATTTCCGCAATAAAAATCACTTTTTTAAAAAAGTTTTTTTTTAAGTACACTCCTCATTGTGAGTTACAATAAAGTTTTAGTTTTGTTTCAATTCACTGCAACAGCATAAACTATTTTATCTGCCTTTTTAAAAAAGCGGCCTGTTGTACCATAGAAATCATCGTCTTTATTCTTAAAAAAAAGTTCCTGAAATTATACTATCTATTATTTTCCAAATTAATTCATATATCTGCGCAAAGTCCAGGCAATCGTTTCATGTTGTTCCATTAATCCTGTCAAAAAATCGGCTGTTCCTGCATCACTGTATTTTTTATCGCAATCTTCAATGCCCTTTCTTAACGCTTTAATTACAGTTTCATGGTCGTTTAATAATTCCTTTATCATATCCATTCTTGCAGGATATTTATCCACGGCTTCATTAAGTCTTGTGAGGCTTAAAAATTCTTTCATTGTACCAATGACAGGACTTCCCAGCTTACTTATTCTTTCTGCTATTTCATCAATTGCTTCTTCTAATTGAGTATACTGACTTTCGAATAGCTTATGTATTTCCATAAAGCTTTCACCTTTCACATTCCAATGAAATTTTCGGGTTTTGGTGTAAATAAGCACAGCGTCAGATAATATCGATGATAACAATGCTGATATACTTTGTAAATTCTTATCAGAAATACCAATGTTGGGTTTCATAATTTTATTTTTTGGTTAACTTTTTGAATTAATGGTTACACTAGTTGGTTAAATTAATTTTACAAATCATCTAATGTAACGTGTTAAGCAGTTTTCAAAATGTGTACCACTAAATTTGGGTTGATTGAAAAACAAATAAAAAATAAAACTTGTAGAAAAAAAGATACAAATGGGAATGATTTTCTACATTGTCATATTATATTTTCAGTATGCTTAATATTATTAAACAGTTGCAAATAGATAAACGCATCCGGCTTGGATATGGAGCTGCGTTTTTATTACTATTAATTTCCTTTTTTTTAACCTTTTATGCTAACAGGCAAATGATGGAACAAACAAAAACCATCACCCGTACCAACACAATTATTATTTTCCTGGAAGAGCTTATATCAGGATTAAAAGATGCTGAAATGGGAGTAAGAGGCTACTTTTTAGTAAAGGATGAAAAATTTTTAGAGGCTTATCAATTAGGTATAAAAAGAGCTGACAGTGTATTTTCCTATTTAAAACCTGTTTATATTAATTTGAATGGAAAGCAAAAAAATCTTGATGATTTAAAAAAACTAATTGAAAAAAAATATGAATTGATGGAATACGGGTTGCAATATTTCAGGGATCACGATTTTATGATGTCTGATACACAAATAAAGGTTGTTTATGAAGGTAAGGCTGTGATGGATTCAATCAGAACCGTAATAAAATGGATGCAAACAGGTGAAAAAAATGTGCTTATAAAAAAAACAAAAGTACTTGATAGCAAGTACAGGACGATGAATGCATTTATCATTACGTCTTTGATACTTGCTTTGATATTTGCATTTTATGGTTTATCAACTTACATAATGGAAAATAAAGCTCGCAAATTATCGAATAAGAAAGTGATTGAATTTCAAAAACAATTGCAGCTTCGGATTGATGAACTTGATACCGCCAACAAAGAACTGATACAAATGCGCCGGATTGAAAAATTTGCCGCAACAGGTAGAATTGCCAGAAATATTGCACATGAAGTACGTAACCCCCTAACGAATATTGACCTCGCTATTGGGCAGATAAAATCTGAAATTCCTAACCTTGATGACAATTTTTCTATCCTGTTTGATATGGTAAACAGAAATAGCAAACGCATTAACCAATTGATTACAGAACTACTTAATGCAACCCGTTTTTCAGAATTAAACTACCAACCCATTTTAATAAATACCCTTTTAGAAGATGCACTTGAATTAGCCAAAGACAGAATTGATTTAAAGCAAATAATAGTGAAAAAAAATTACGCCATAGGAATGCGAACTATTTCATGCGATAAAGAAAAACTTACAACTGCGCTGTTAAATATCATTGTAAATGGAGTTGAAGCAATAGAAAAAAAAATCGGAATTATTTCCATTAACACGAGAGAAGAGGATGGAAAGTGTGTGTTGGAAATTATTGACAATGGTGTGGGTATGGATGAAGAGACGCAGAGTAAATTATTTGAACCCTATTTTACTACTAAACAAAAAGGAAATGGATTAGGGCTTGCAAATACGCAAAATATTATTTTAAATCACAAGGCAAGTATACAGGTAGAAAGTGTACCCGGCAATGGCACTAATTTCATTATCCGGTTTGATTTTGCAGAATAGAAATTTTTTTAGAGCTATTTTTAAATTTTATCCTTTCTAATTTTGTATATATCCTGCTTTTCTTCAGCCCTGTTTCATCTCCCAACAATATCCCCCATGGCTTAAGGTTCTCTACCCTGTCGAAGATTACTTTTATAGGTATATACGCTTAGGTCGCCCAATTGGTTTAAAAGAACTATGTTTGCTCAATGTCAAAGAAGTTTTAATTTGTAGGAGTGAATTCTATAAAA
>JAYTXG010000006.1:0-5770 GCA_043743375.1 Sphingobacteriia bacterium | reverse complement strand
CTACAGTTAGTATGTGGAAGTGCAGGTGATTTACTAAATCATGTTGGTTCGCAAGATGTGGTAACATTTACTGGATCTGCTACAACAGGAATGATGCTAAAATCTGGTAAAAAAATACTAGAAGAAAATGTTCCATTTAATATGGAAGCCGATTCTTTAAACTGTATAGTATTGGGAGAAGACGTAACTCCAGCTATGCCAGAGTGGGATATTTTTATTAAGGAAGTAAGAAAAGAAATGACCACTAAAGCAGGTCAACGTTGTACTGCTATTAGAAGAATTTTTGTTCCTTCTAATAAAATAGAAGAAATACAAATAGCCTTGCAAAAAGCATTGGCACAAACAGTTATAGGAAATCCATTAAATACAACTGTAAGAATGGGTTCACTTGCTGGAGAAACACAAAGAATTGAAGTAAAAGAACAAGTACAAAAATTATTAACCAATTCTCAAATAGTATATGGATCGCTAGATAGTGTAATTACCGTTGATGCCGACGCAGAAAAAGGAGCTTTTATGAGTCCAATTTTATTGCTCAATCAAAATCCTTTCGGTAGCACAATTGTTCATGAAACTGAGCCTTTTGGTCCGGTTGCAACGCTAATGCCATATCAACATACTGAAGATGCAATTGTATTAGCAAAAATGGGGAAAGGCTCTTTGGTAAGTTCTATTGTAACAGCAGATACAAAGATTGCAAAAAAGTATGTTTTAGGAGCTGGTACTTATCATGGAAGAATTTTAGTACTAAACAATGAATGCGCTAAAGAAAGTACAGGCCATGGTGCACCACTTCCTTTATTGGTGCATGGTGGACCAGGAAGAGCAGGTGGTGGTGAAGAAATGGGTGGCTTAAGAGGTGTAAGGCATTACATGCAAAGAGTTGCCATACAAGGATCGCCAAACATGATTACAGCAATTAGTGAAGTATACCAGCAAGGAGCAACTGGCAATACAAATACCATACATCCATTTAAAAAATATTTTGAAGAGGTTTGCATTGGCGATCAACTAATTACTGAAAAAAGATTAATTACTGCAGAAGATATTAACCAGTTTGCCGATTTAAGTGGCGACCATTTTTATGCGCATTTACACAATACCGACTTTGCAGGAACAATGTTTGAAAAACAAGTTGTTCATGGATATTTATTAATTAGTATTGCTGCGGGATTATTTGTTGACAGCTATGAAAAAAATCCAGTATTATTGAATTACGGAATTGATGAATTACGTTTTACAAAACCTTTTTACCCTGGAAGTGAAATGTATATTCGATTTACTTGTAAAGAAAAAATTAGGCAAGAAAAAAAAGAATCAACCGATATTGATAAAGGGATTGTAAAATGGATGGTAGAAATGATTGATGAAACCGATGAATTAATTGGAATAGCAACTATATTAACCATGGTTGCAAGAAAAGTATAAAATAAAATTAATATGATTGAAGAAATTAATGAGGGATACGTAAAAGTAGAACGAGAAGATGGTATTGCAACGATTGAATTTTATCATCCACAAAGCAATTCTTTGCCAGCAAAAATATTAGCAGCCTTAGCGAAAGATATTCATAGTGAAGGGCAAGATGAAACTACTAAAGTGATTATTTTAAAATCTGCAGGAGAAAAAATATTTTGCTCAGGTGCTTCTTTTGATGAATTAGCTTCAATTAAATCGGAGCAAGAAGGCTCAAAATTTTTTAGTGGCTTTGCCAATGTTATTAATGCCATGAGAACTTCTGGTAAAATAATCATTGCAAGAATTCAGGGCAAATGCATTGGTGGTGGTGTAGGTTTAGCTGCTGCAGCTGACTACGCAATTGCATGTGAAGGTGCAGAAGTAAAATTGAGTGAACTAGCTATAGGAATTGGACCATTTGTAGTAGGGCCAGCTGTTGAAAGAAAAATTGGATTATCGGCATTCTCACAATTAACCATCGACGCGAGTACGTACAGACCGGCAGATTGGGCCAGAAGAAAGGGTTTATTTGCGGAGCTCCATGCAGATATTGCTGGAATGGATGAATCGATTAATCGTTTGGCAAGATCACTAGCAAAATCGAATCCTGCAGCAATGAAAGAATTAAAAAAAATATTTTGGGAGGGCACACAACATTGGGATAGCTTGTTGAAAGAAAGAGCCGGTATTAGTGGCAGATTGATTTTAAGCGAATACAGTAAATCATTTATAAATAAGTTTAAAACTAAATAATGATTTATCGAAGCAAACCAGCCGACCACTCTATTGCATAATTGGCCTTCAAATATTTTAATCGAAGACTGATTAACTTCTCGGCGGTTTCAATTACTTTATTTTCTCTTGTATTAACTAAAAACAAAGAGCTCTCGCCATTTTGAAGCCGCAAATTTTCTGCACGCAATAATGCAGAAAACCCATTAAATGCATTTTGTGTTATCCGTATTTGCTGCTGTAGAAGTGTAGTTTCTATAAAATAATTTCGTACTTTATTTTCTACTTCCCATTTTTTTTGATTCAACTCGTAATTGGTTTCTTCTATCTTTAATTTAGCTTTTTTATAGTCGCCTCTGCCCTCTCGTAAAAACAAAGGTATTTTTACATCTACTCCCCAATTATTATTATTTTGAATGAAAGCACTATTTACTCCTTTAAAAACATTGTAATCTCTGTTTAGCAAATTCGCTTTTAAATTAACTACAGGAAGAATATTTTGAAATTTTAATTTTCGTTCAACTTCCAATGCATCTAGTTTATAGTTATAACTTCTTAATATTGGATTTTCTTGGGAAGCTCGTAACAATAAATTTTCTAATGATTGAGGCGATAAGTTTAATGCAAACCTAATTGTATCTGGCACTACTTTTTCTGGCAATAAATAAGCACTATCATGATCATTCCATAAAAAATTAGACATCTCTAAGCTAATAGTGTTCAGCTTTATTTTTGCATCGGCCTGAAGCATTTCAAAATTTTGAACTTGTGTTAAAGCCTCAATAGTATCAATAGCAGATCTGTCCCCATTTTGAAATGATATTTTTATCAATCTATATCGATCTAAAGAAATTTTATAAAAATTAGCATAAACATTATATAATTGATAAGCACTTGTCCATTGCCAATAATTTACATAAGCATCAAACAATAAATCATTTACCATTCGATTTTTTTCCTGTTCACTCTGTGAACGATAAATTGATGCCTGTTGCAATGCAGCTCTACGTTTATCAATCATCAATCCTTTGGCAATTGGCATTTCAATTCCTAGATAACTAGATTGCCCTGCGGTTATTTCACTTTCTAAATTACTTCCACCATTATTTTGTAACCCCGCTTTAATATCTACACCACCTAGTTTGGTTGGAATTTTAATTTCGGGATTGGTGTAAAAATAATAATTCTTACCATCGAAAGTTTTTCTACTAGCATCAAATGCAAATGAAGGATCAAAATTTCCTTTAGCAGATAATAAATCTGCTTTTGCTTTTTCTATTTGAATTGCTGCTTGTTTAGCAACTGGATGATTTTGCCTAACTTGTTGTATAAAAGCTTCGGGAGTAAGCATTTGAGCATGGGCACTTGCACAAAACAATAATAAAATGATGAACGCCGTTTTTTTCATGCCTTACTTTTTCTTATCTGCTGTTTTTTTCTTTTCGTCGGTTGATGGTTTATAATATTCTGGCGGAAACCCGTTTATATTTCTCCAGATTTCATATCCAATTGCAACATCTTTTAGCAAGGCAATTCCATTTGCTCCTCCACCCATTCTCAATTGTTTGGGCCATGGTTTTTCATTTTTATCTTCGATAACCAATAAACGAAATTTGCCGTTTTCACTCACTGAAGTTTCTACTACTGCAATAACTCCACCAAATGTTCCATACGATGCTGCTGGCCATCCTGAAAAAACGATAACTGGAAACCCATCAAAAATAAATCTTACTTTTTCACCAACATGTAATAGTGGCAAATCCATTGGTTCAACAAATAATTCTACTGCAAATTGAATTTTATCTGGTACAATTTCTGCAATCATTTCTCCTTCTTTCATTACTTCACCAATACCTGCTTTTCGGGCTTTCGTTATTTGTCCGCTTTGAGGCGCAGTAATATAATACAACTGATTACGAATATCGTAGTTGCTAAATGCATTTTCGAGCTTAGCCACATCTGCTTCACCAGATGCAACATTAGAAAGCGAGCCAAATCTTTCACCCTCTGCTTTAGCTATTTTATCGGTATACTCTTGAACAGTTGCGTTTTTTTCTATTCGTAAACTGGTAAATTCTTGTTTCGCTTGTAGGTATTTATTTTCTGCACTTATTTTTTTTGCTACAGCATTTTGATACCCCACTTTTCTCCTTTCAAAATCTATTAGCGCAATTGCACCGCTATCGAACATAATCTTAGCCGCATCAATTTGTCGTTTTGCTACTCCTAACTCATTAGATGTCGCAATCAAATCAATGCTATCGCTCATTACTTTTAAATCTTGCTGACGAAGCTTAATATCAATTTGAGAAAGTTTTAATTTTTGTCCCTCTACTAATGCAACTACTTGAGAAGAAGCAGTAGAAGCTTTACTTAGATACCCTTCAACAGAGAGTTGTTTGGCATTTATTTGCTTTTGTGTTCTTTCCAATAGTTTAGGATCAAAGTAATCTACTTTCACTTCACCTAATTGCAAAATGGTATCACCCTTTTGAACAAAATCGCCCTCTTTAACAAACCATTTAACTACTTTTCCTGCAAGAATTGTATTTATCTCTTGGGGGCGTTGTTCTTGACGTAATGTGGTAATTGCGCCTTTTGCACGAATATTTTGTGTCCATGGTAAAAACAAAGTAATTAGTAATACAAATAGAATAGACCAAAGCCATTTTTTTACACTACTTGTTTTTCGAATACGGTATACTGATTTATAAGAATCTATCTCCGAATTATTTAATTCGTCTTCGATGTTTGTAGAAATATATCGACTCATTATTAATTAATTAATTTGATTGGCAATATCCGACCATTTACCACTTGCCTTAATTTGGCCATCTTTTAAATAAATAACCAGATCACACTCTTTAGCTATTTCAACATCTGAGGTAACAATAATTACAGTTGCATTAATTTCTCTAAGAATATATTCAGTAATATTTTTCTTAAAATCACCAACTAAATTAAACAAAGGCTCTTCTAACAATAACAGCCTACTTTGTCCTAATAATGCCCTTAACAAAAGAATATCTTGCCTAATTTTTCCAGAAAGTTTTTTTCCAGTAGGATCTAGTATGGTATCATACCCCTGTGGTAAAGATTGAATTAAACTCGACAAGCCACATTGTTCAACCAATTTACCCACTTCTGTAGCAGAAATATATTTATTACCCATTGTAATATTTTCCCAAATAGTACCATTAAAAATATCTTGTTGGCTTAATAAAATTCCTGTTTGAGATCTTAAGGAATCAAGTGTATAGTTTCCAATTGGCATTTGATCGATCAAAATAGATCCCTCAAAATTTTTAAAAGCACCAGTTAACACTCTTAAAAAACTGGATTTACCAGAACCAGATTCTCCCATTACGCCTACTTTTTGTCCGGCTTTAATTGCAATAGTTATATTCTTTAGCACTTTTTTGTTATCAGCATAGCCAAATTTTACCTCTTTAAATTGTATTGCTACTCCAGCATTCTCTACTTTTAAAACAATTGATCCTTCGGTTTCTATTTCACTTTCGGTAATCTTACTTAGTTTTTCAACAGAGGTAAGTACATCATATACTTTATCTAAATTCAC
>JAYTXG010000005.1:0-1747 GCA_043743375.1 Sphingobacteriia bacterium | reverse complement strand
GTTTAAAATATTAAATTAATAATAAAGAATGAAAAAAAGTATCGTATTTAAGATTTTAGTTGCCCTATTCTTCATTATTAATTCTTCATTATTAATTTATTCTTGTTCACCCAATAATGTAAAAATCGACAATTCAATTCAACAATACTTCGATTCAAATAAAGTAACTGGAAGCTTTGGTTTGTATGATAACGGAACTGGAGAATTCACTATTTATAATTTAAAAAGGTATAAAGATTCTGCTTACTTACCTGCCTCTACATTTAAAATTGTAAACTCATTAATTGGTATTGAAACAGGAAGAATTGTTAATGAGAAAATGCTGATTAAATGGGATGGAATCGTTAGAAATATTCCTGAATGGAACAAAGACCTTACAATGGAAGAAGCTTTTAAAGTTTCCGCAGTGCCCTATTATCAAGAAGTTGCAAGAAGAATTGGAAAAGACACAATGAAATACTGGTTGGATAGCTTGAAATATGGAAATCATATAATTACTTCAAAAATTGATACATTTTGGCTAGACAATTCATTAAAAATTACTGCAGATGAACAACTGGGAATGGTTAAAAGACTTTATTTCGGTCAATTACCTTTTCAGAAAAGAACTCAGGATATTGTGAAGCGAGTAATGTTGCAAGTATCAAACGCTAGTTATCAACTTAGTTATAAAACAGGGTGGGGCTTTTTGCCGAATGGTAAATCTTTGGGTTGGGTAGTTGGATGGATAGAAGAGAATAAACACCCTTTCTTTTTTGTATTAAATATAGAGGGGTCACATGAAATGGATATGAAATCTGTACGATTAAATATTTTAAACAGTGTTTTAAAGCAAGAAGGATTTCTAGAAGGGAAAAGATAATTTTAAAGTAACCTACATGCAACTTTATTGTAATTCACTTACTCAATACAGTAGATTAAAGACACGCGAAGTTAAAATTGGTAATTTATTGCTCGGCAATGGGCACCCAATTCGTGTGCAAACCATGACAACAACCGATACAATGGATACCATGGCTACTGTTGAGCAAACCATTCGTTGTATTGAAGCAGGTGCCGAACTTGTGCGTATTACAGCCCCTTCTAAAAAAGAAGCCGAAAATTTACAAAATATAAAAAATGAATTACGCAAAAGAGGTTACACAACTCCTTTGATTGCCGATATACATTTTACACCAAATGCTGCTGAAATAGCAGCAAGAATAGTTGAAAAAGTGCGCATTAATCCGGGTAATTATGTAGACAAGAAAAAGTTTGAACAAATTGATTATACCGATGCTGAATATTTAGAAGAAATAGATAGAATACGTGAGCGTTTTACTCCATTGGTTTTGATCTGTAAAGAACATGGAACTGCTATGCGCATCGGAACAAATCATGGTTCTTTAAGTGATCGGATTATGAGCAGGTATGGCGATTCACCCATAGGCATGGTAGAGAGTGCTATGGAATTTTTACGTATTGCAAGAGGAGAGGAATATCATAATATTATCTTGAGTATGAAATCGAGTAATCCTCAGGTAATGGTGCAGGCTTACCGTTTATTAATTCAACAAATGCAAAATGAATTTGGTGAGTGTTATCCATTGCATTTGGGAGTTACCGAAGCTGGTGATGGTGAAGATGGGAGAGTAAAAAGTGCAGCAGGTATCGGAACTCTATTAGAAGATGGAATTGGTGATACAATTAGAGTAAGTTTAACAGAAGATCCTGAGTTAGAGATCCCAGTTTGTAAAGATTTGGTTAA
>JAYTXG010000004.1:0-5052 GCA_043743375.1 Sphingobacteriia bacterium | reverse complement strand
GAAGACCATGCAATTGGCTTGGTTAAATATGAAAACGGGGCGATTGGTCAGTTTGAAGTTAGCTGGACTTTCCGTGGTGGTCTCGATTTACGCGATGAGGTTATGGGAACAGAAGGTACTATTTGGATCAATAGTTTTTTAAGAACTGGTTTTGATGTGTTCACAACAGGAAAAGGAGCAGATTATGTAGCTGAAAAGGCGGAGAGCAATACTGGATGGCTATTTCCGGTAGGAGATGAATTGAATGAATTGGGTTATAATCACATGTTTATGGACATGTTTAACGCAATTGAAAAAGGTGAAGCACCTAAAGAAACATTTTATGATGGCTATGTTGTAAATGCCATTTTAGATGCGGCATATAAATCTGCAAAAACAAAATTATGGGAGCCAGTTCAACTAGATATATGGAGAGGTAAAACAGGAATAACCAAAGAAAGTCACTTAATTGATTATGATGCAGATCATTATTTAGTTAAAGAAGAGATGACGCATTATGGCGCCAGAAAATTAATTCTGAAAAACAAATCAACGGGGAAAATATCTGAACAGATTACTAATTAATTACCAATTTTTTCTTTTGTCCACTTAAGTACTAACTTAAGTTGCTCCTCTCTTGTTAGATTTGTATTATCTAAAATAACTGCATCTTCTGCTCTTCTTAATGGACTAAACTCGCGATTGCTATCTGTATAATCACGCATTTCTAAATTGTCTTTTACTTCTTCGATGGTGATACTTGGATTTTTTGTATACAATTCTTTAAATCTTCTTTCAACTCTTACAGCAGGATCTGCTGTAAGAAATATTTTTAGTTCTGCATTAGGAAATACAGTAGTGCCAATATCTCTTCCATCCATTACAATTGCTTTTCTCTCTCCTAATTTTTGTTGTTGAGCAACACCAAATTCGCGTACAAATTGATTAGCAGCAACTTCACTAACGTGCTCACTTACCAGCATATCTCTAATTAGTGATTCAACATTTTCATCATTCAATAATATATCACTAGTGCCAGTAATATCATTGTAATCAAAATCTAAATTGATTTCTGTAAGTGAATTTTTTACAGATTCATTGTCATTCCAATCGATGTGATTGCGCAAAAAATACAATGTTACTGCTCTGTACATTGCGCCACTATCAATAAAAACATAGTTCAACTCACGTGCCAGTTGCTTGGCCAATGTGCTTTTACCACAAGAAGAATACCCATCTAATGTAATGATGATTTTTTGCATCGTCCACTAATCTTACAGCAAATGTAAACAAAAAGCCATCCCCGTTGGGGGATGGCTCAAATTCAATTAATTATTTTTAAAGAGGCATTACCACTGTGTTTATTACATGGATTACTCCGTTGCTTTGAAATACATCAGCTATAGTTACTTCAGCCATTCCACCTTTTTCATCGGTTAGCATTAATTTTTTACCATTCATTGTTGCTTTCAATACACCGCCGGCAACTGTTTTTAATACTGCTGTACCGTTACCTGCTTTTATCATTTTAGCAATTGTTAAAGCATCTAATTTTCCTGCAACAACATGGTAAGTTAAGATTTTGGTTAATACTGCTTTATTCTCGGGCATTACCAACGTTTCAACAGTACCTGCAGGTAATTTAGCAAATGCAGCATTTGTTGGTGCAAATACTGTAAAAGGGCCAGCTGACTGTAAAGTTTCCACTAACCCAGCCGCTTTAACCGCAGCAACTAATGTGGTGTGGTCTGCAGAGTTTATCGCGTTCTGAATAATATTTTTAGAAGGATACATTGGAGATCCACCTACTTCAACTGTTTTTTCTGATTTTTGAGCAATGGCACCGCCCATTACTAAAGCCGACATTACAATAAGTGCAATTTTTTTCATAATTTGTTTTTAAAAATTTGTTGTATAATTTTTGTTTACGCAATGATATACGAAAGACGAGAATGCTTGGTTTTAAAGTTGAGAAAAAAGATTGGGATAGTCGGAAATAATTCCGTTCACCCCCATCTTTTTCATTTGTTGTATTGTGGCAACATCATTCACTGTCCATGGAATTATTTTAATTTGATTGCTTTTACAATCCGCAATTAGAGAAGGAGTAACCAATGAATAATGGGGACTGTAAATAGTAGGTATAAATCCTAATTGGAGGAGCTGTTCCTTAAATGATTTTTTATCAAAATCTTCAACTAATAGCGCTGTTTTGATTGAAGGATATTTTTGATGGAGGTATTTCAAAGTTCTAATATCAAAAGATTGAATGGTTGATCTATCTACTATTTTTTTACTTTGAATTACAGCAACCAATAATTCTACAAATTCAGGAGGAAGAGGATGAAATTGTTCATCAGTCTTTGGATCGCTCTTTGTTTCAATATTATAATGAATTGGTTGTTTGTGCTTTGCTTTACAATATTTTTCAGCAGCATCAATCATATCAATTAATAACGGTTTTGCCACAGCTAATTTAACTTGATCGGGAAAACGAGGATGTTTCTTTAATCCAACATCATACTTCTTTACTTCCTCATAATTCATCATATAGATATTGAACGATTTTTCTTCGGCTTCTGTTATAAATGTTCCGTCTGGTTTAATTGAAATTTCATGATTAAAAAAAGGCTCATGACTTAATATAACTTTTTTGTCTTTTGTAATGATGGCATCCGTTTCTAAAGTAGTTACTCCCAAATCAATAGCCTGCAACATAGCTGGGATAGTGTTTTCGGGCATTAATCCCCTACAACCTCTATGACCCTGATAGTCGAATTGATCAATAGCCATATTGTTTTTTTGAGTAGTTGTACAAGCAACTATTAAAATGAAAAATAAAAATAATCGTATCAAAATAAAAATTATTTATTTGCTTCGAATTGTTTCTTCATTGATGCTGCAACCATTTGTTCATCCTGATTACCCATTGCAAGATGTTGGGTAATAGTAGCCTGTTCGTATTCTGTTTTATTTTGACTTAATTTAAATACATGTTGAAGGTTTGTTACTTCAATTTCAAAAGCAACAATAGCTTTCATATGATTGCGTATATAATCTTCGCTTAAATTTTTAAATGAAGCAGCTGTGTGAGGGCTTCCTTCAAAATGATTGGTCAATGTTTTTAAAAGGCTGTACAATCCATCTTCATCTAGTAATCGTAATATTCCACTTGCATGAACAGCGGAATAATTCCAAGTACTGGCCGTGTTATTTGGTTCATATAAACTTGCACTAACATAGCTATGAGCTCCATGAAATATAGCTAATACATGTTGATTACTTTCGAAAGCTACAGTATGTTCTTGCTTTCGCATGCTATGTGCTTGTAAAAAAACTTTACCTTCTTTCTCAACAATTATAACTGGTAAATGAGTAGCTATAGGCTTTGCATCTAATCCAATTCCACATAAAACAACAAAAGGATGCGCTTTCATAAATAAAAGCACTTCTGCATGATTGTTTACTTTAAAGTAAGGAATGTTATACATTAAAATTATTTAGCCATTTCCATTATCTGTGATTTGGGAATATTGGCATTCCGTATTGCAATATTCCTTACAGCCATTGCAGTAAAGTTTTGGAATGCTTCTTTACTAATTGGATCATCACCTACCATAGTGGGAACGCCTTCATCGCCACCTTCTCTTATTGTTTGAACCAAAGGAATTTGACCTAAAAAAGGCAAATCATATTCTTCAGCTAATTTTTTACCACCTTCTTTCCCAAATAAGTAATATTTATTATTGGGTAATTCGGCTGGCGTAAAATAAGCCATGTTTTCAATTAGTCCAATAATAGGAACATTAATTTGTGCTTGAGCAAACATGGCAATTGCTTTTTTGGCATCAGCCAATGCCACATTTTGTGGTGTTGTTACCACAACAACTCCTGTTACAGGAACTAATTGCATTAAAGTAAGGTGAATATCTCCTGTACCGGGAGGCATATCAATAATTAAGTAATCTAAATCTCCCCATTCAACATCGGTAATAAATTGGCGAATTGCACTACTAGCCATTGGCCCACGCCAAACAACCGCACTTTTTTCATCAACAAGCAATCCAATACTAATTAGCTTGATACCATATTTATTTAAAGGTAAAATCATGCCCTTACCATTTACATCTTTCATCATCGGGCGCTCGCCTCTTACACCAAACATCATTGGAATACTAGGCCCATAAATATCTGCATCCATTAGTCCAACTGAAGCCCCACCCTCGGCTAAAGCCAACGCTAGGTTAGCTGATATGGTACTTTTTCCAACACCTCCTTTACCGCTTACTACTGCAATTATGTTTTTTACTCCACCAAGTACTTTTTGATCGTCTTTGCGAGTTGATGATGTATTTGCAGTAAAGTTTACTTTTACTATTGCTTCCTTATTTACCAAAAGCTTTACAGCATTTTCACTAGCACGTTGCATCATATCTTTCATAGGACAAGCTGGTGTAGTAAGTACAATCGTAAAACTCACATTATTTCCATCAATAATAATGTCTTTCACCATGTTTAAGGTTACCAAATCCTTGCCCAAATCAGGTTCTTGCACATTACTGAGGGCTTTTAAAATATCATCGATAGTCATCACGAAAGTTTTTGTTAAAAAAGAAATGAGTGCACAAAGTTAACGACCTACTGCTTTACTTTGTTTAGATTTTCAGACTTTAACCAACAACGAAGGCAAAATTGTACATTTGCCTAAGACTCAGCTGAAGCGTGTATGAACAAAAAAATTTCCATCTATTCCATTTTATTGTTTTCGATTTTCGGTGCACAACAAATTTGTGCTCAAGAATCTGGAAATCCTTACAGAGATTCAATTGTACAATTATTTGGAGTTGTTATGACTGCCGATAGCTTAAGGGGAGTTCCTTCCGCTAGTGTAATTGTAGAAGGTAAAGGTAGAGGAACAATTACCAGTTATGATGGGGTGTTTTCAATTGCTGTAATGAAAGGCGATAAAATTACTTTTTCAAGTATTGGATTTAAAGATAACACCATAACGATTCCTCTAAATTTGGCCGAAAATCAATACAGTGTTATTCAATTATTGGTTAGTGACACTGC
>JAYTXG010000003.1:0-4046 GCA_043743375.1 Sphingobacteriia bacterium | reverse complement strand
AGTTCAATTAATTCAGAATCGTTTAATTTAAAAAGTTGATGATTAACTGATTTGTTACCAATATATTTCTTTGTTAAAGCATCTACTATAAACAAATATTTAGCATCACCCAATGCCTTTATAGTTCGATAAAAAGAAACAGCTATTTTAGAAAGAGAATATAAACTATCAATTGGTTTAAAAAGAGAATCTTTTACTTTCTCCAACTGATTAAATACATCTTTGGCAGTTGAGTTGTACAAAAATGAGCTATCCATAAGATTCAATAGCTTAGGTATATTGAATAAAGTAGATTGATTTAATATTTTATGCCCATCTGAATTAGATCCTTTAAAACTAACTTCAATAACTTTATTGTCTTTTTCAGTAAAAATCAAATTGATAATGTCTCCTTTCGAACATATCAAATAAACCTTGGGTATATATTTATTAGGGGAAATAGTAATTACATTAGTATTTTTTAATGTTATTAATTTCTCAAACCTGCTATTAAGAAGTAATGTGTGATCATACATAAAACAATAATCTTCAGGGATACCATTGATTGGTCTAGAAAACCAAATTTCTGAAGAGTCTTTCGCATTTGGAATGAACCCATATATTTTAACATTCTGAGAAAAAATAAGTAGAGAAAATTTTAATAGAAATACAGTTAATAACCCTTTTTTTCGCATAAAAATATTAATATATAATTTATTAAGCTAACAAACTACTCTACACAAAACGCAGCAGGTATAAGCCGTTTGGCAACCTTGTGATGTAGTTCCACAATAACATTTGGTAGATCCCGAATTACATGATTCTTCGTGTGTATCATCACCCCTACAATTTTTTTTGCTTGGACTCTGCTTAGCATCAATCTAAAGTTAGCAAATTTTTGATTCATTTTATTTATTTTTAATAATGATTAATACCACATTCGTGGTTGTTACTTTTTATTGCTCGCCCAGGCATTTATTCGTCAACAAATGAACTTCGGGAGATGACTGTATTAAATTAATTGAAAATGGAAATACACTTGATATTGTATTACTAGATATTAGTATGCCCAATGGAATGAGTGGTTACGAGGTAGCCAAATACCTCAATAAAAAAATATCCGCCCTTAAAATAATTGCATTCAGTATGCTTACCGATGAATTAGTTGTAGCAGGAATGATTCGGTTTAATGTAAAAGCGTTTATGACAAAAGATATTAGACCTCAAGAAATTTTACGAATAATTAAATTGGTTGCAGCTGGAGGAGAGTATTATCCTCCATGTTTTTTTTTACACAAGAAACAATTACCCTAATTAAAAATACACCAATTGCCTGGGCAGAAAACATTACGCGTAAAGAATTACAAGCCATGAAATTAATTTCAAGAGGTATTCCTAGAAAACAAGCTGCTACAGAAATGAATATATCAGAATCTGCGTTGTCCAAAAAAATAAGCAGGGTTCTTAAAAAAACAATAACTGGATCAACTATTAGTGCAATAAACTTTTTACAAAAAGTAGGGTTGATAGATAAAGAAGAAAAGTAATCAAACTGTAAATAGCATTATACGTTGAGTTATCAATTCTTTATAAGCATTTTTATTTTTTTCTGTTAAAAATGAACTATCAATTAATTGAATAGCGTTAGGTAGCCATTTTCCCAATTTTTTATATACGCCATTTATTTGTTTATTATTTAATTGAAGAACATTTGCAAATCGGTTGAAATAATCTTTACTAAAATGCTTCTTTTTTCCACCAAGCAATAAAGCCGTATCATCTTTATCCTTTTCTAAAATTATTTTAACATTCAAAAGGTCGTAGGCAGGTGATAATGTCCATTTATTATCTGAAAACCACATTGAAAAGTTTTTCAAGTGCATATCATTATTGCCAATGATGAAATTAAAAACAGTTAATTCAAAAAACCTTAACTTATCTAATAAAGTATTGGCCGACAATTCACCTATGGTTTTTCCAAGTAACTCCATGGTACCCTTGTACTTATCTTCGAGTTCTAGAATTTGCAGAAAATCAATCATGTGATTTTTTGTTCCATCTTTATTTCGATCAATTCGTTTAGTAATATAACACAATTCGCCAGAGGCCAACCGGATCATATTTACTGGCACCGTATCTATTTTTAATAATGCAGCTAACTTCATTGAAAGATGTTCGTTTTCTGGCATCTGATAGTGCTGCTTATTTTGAGGTTTCAAAATATAATTGCCTTCTAATGCATCCATAATAGTTAAGCGACCTTGGTGCCCATTTTCCAATGCTGTTTTAATCCATCCTAATGAAAGTTTTGGCTGTACACCTGGAACAGTAATCGACAATTCTGCAGAATGCTTTGCCAACTGTTCCATTTCCGATAATTGATAAGGTAAAATTGGAGCATAAGTAGTTCCATAAAATGCTTTAATACATTTAGGGTGGTAATCACCTTCTTGCATTTCATTCAGCTGCTTATAACAATACAAACATTTATACATTTGCTGACTTATTAAATGGGTGAACACTTACAGCGCCAATTGAATTTTGGCAACACGCTAACAAAAGACCCATTCGATCGTTTTTATTTATTTTCCAGCTTTCTGCTGCAATATT
Organism: Sphingobacteriia bacterium; assembly: GCA_043743375.1. Lineage (GTDB taxonomy): Bacteria > Bacteroidota > Bacteroidia > Chitinophagales > Chitinophagaceae > Sediminibacterium. The sequence goes on along the minus strand of JAYTXG010000003.1, from coordinate 1,457 downwards.
TAACAGCCAACCTTCTGGTATAAGTCCATCAAAGAATGGGAATAATCTTTTACTTTTAAACGGCTGATTAGTTACTGGCATTTGAAAGGTTACGAATTGATGCGGGTATTGCAGCATATAATTTTCATCATATACAAATAGATATTCTCCATTGTCTTGCTCTGTTAAAACGCCAGCTAATTCATTGTTGTATTTAACTATTGCTTGTCGCATCTTTCTCGTTTGTAGGAACTAATACATGACCAAATAAGCTTAATACCTGATTTACTTTTGATAAGCTGAGATTTTCTTTACCCTGCTCAATCTTTCTAATTACTGTAAGAGCAACCCCTGCTTTATCTGCAAATTCTTCTTGCGTTAAATTCAATTGCTTTCGTTTGGTTTTTACAAATTCGGATAATTTACTCACTTTATATGCATTTACATACAAATGTATAAATAAATACTTAATTATATGTATTTACGTATAATAACATATTATTTTCCAATTTTATATGCTTTTAAATATAGTTATCATCATAATTTGAAAAATTTAGTCAACAAATGCTTTTCCCACAGCCATTCAGCTTTCGTAAATTTGCAGTTATGAAGCAGGAAATGGAAAAAGTAGATTGGAAGGTAGCAGGTATGAGTTGCACTAACTGTGCACTTACTATTGATAAATATTTGAATAGTAAGGGACTTAATGATGTTAGGGTGAATTTTTTAGGTGGAGATGTGAGTTTTAACATTCCCGAGGGTATTAATAAATTAGATATCCAAAAAGGAATTGATGGATTAGGCTATCAAGTAAAAAATGGAGAACCGATAAAAGGTAGAAAGAAATTATTTCAAACCCATTTACAACGTTTTGCTTTTTGTTTGATTTTTACTTTGCCATTGATGGTTCACATGATTCCGGGAATTCATATTCATTTCCTGATGAATCCTTATGTACAAATTGCACTAACCTTACCTGTTTTTATTGTAGGTATGGATTTTTTTGGACGAAGCGCCATTCATAGTGTTTTAAAAGGAATACCCAACATGAATGTGTTAATTGCCATTGGTGCAATTGCTTCATTTGTATATAGTTTATACGGAACGTTTACTGCACAAGCAGCGGAGTATATGTTTTATGAAACAACTGCTACCATTATTACCTTGGTCTTTTTAGGTAACTGGTTAGAAGATAAATCTGTTGAAACTACTCAAACTGCACTACGCAAATTAGTTAGCTCGCAAAAATCCATGGCAAATTTGATTGCCTATGATGATCAACACCAAGAACATATTTTTCCGGTAGAAAGTAGTTCATTAAAAGTGGGCGACTTGATATTAATAAAAAGCGGAGAAGCTGTTCCAACGGATTGTAAGATATTATCGGGTGATATTTCTATTGATGAATCGATTGTAACAGGCGAGTTTTTACCAATTAACAAAAAAGAAAAAGACCTATTAATTGGCGGAAGTATTGC
>JAYTXG010000002.1:0-4138 GCA_043743375.1 Sphingobacteriia bacterium | reverse complement strand
GATATTATTATGCGACCATTGTTGGGCGATTTATAATTAACAATAGCGTAACCTTACGCTAACTTTCAATTAATATATAGTTTGGAGTTTTGCTAAACTCCTAAATATGGACAAGCGTCCGCTTGAAGTTGTTGTGATTAGTGACCTGCATTTAGGAACTTATGGTTGCCATGCAACAGAACTCGTTAACTACCTTAAAAGTATCCAGCCACAAATTTTGGTGTTGAATGGAGACATCATAGATATATGGCAATTCAATAAAAGGTACTTTCCTGTATCTCACATGCAAGTGATTAAAGAGATCATGAACTTATTGAGTAAAGGCACTCGCGTAATATATATAACAGGTAATCATGATGAGGCTTTACGCAGGTATAGCGATATGAATATGGGTAATTTTCAGTTAACCGATAAAGTAGTAATGGAAGTTAATGGTAAAATGACTTGGATGTTTCATGGAGATGTTTTTGATGCTACTACAAAAGGTGGTGCAAAGTTTTTAGCAAAGCTAGGCGGACATGGATATGATCTATTAATTCTAATTAATAGTTTCATTAATTGGTTGTTGAAATTGATTGGGAAAGAGAAAATGAGTTTTAGTAAAAAGGTAAAGAATGGTGTTAAAAAAGCGGTTTCATGGATTGGTGATTTTGAGCAAACTGCTGCTGAATTGGCCATTGCAAAAAAATACGATTATGTAATATGCGGACATATTCATCAGCCACAAAAAAGAATTGTTTCTACGAAAGATGGATCAGTAACTTACTTAAATAGTGGAGATTGGATAGAAAACTTAACTGCATTAGAATACACCAATAATGAGTGGACAATTTTTCAATACAATGAAAAGGATTTTGTAAAATCTTCTGCTCCAATAGGTAATATGGAAAAAAAATTGCCTCAGCTAAATGTAATAACAGATGAAATTGCTTTATTCATTCACTCTTTAGCACTTCAATCATGAAAATTTTATATTCAGTTCAAGCAACAGGTAATGGCCATATAAGTAGGGCAATTGAGTTACTGCCTTTTTTACAACAATACGGAGAAGTGGATGTTCTTTTAAGTGGAAGTAATAGTCATTTAAATCCCGATTTACCAATAAAATACAGAAGTAAAGGTGTTAGTTTATTTTATGGAAATAAAGGTGGACTAGATTATTGGAAGATGTTGAAAGATTTTAGTTTAAAGCGTATCTGGAATGAGGCTAAGGCTTTGCCTGTTGATCAATACGATATTGTTTTAAATGATTTTGATAGCATTACTTCACTTGCATGCAAATTAAAAAATGTACCAAGTGTTGGTTTTGGTCACCAAGCTAGTTTCAGAAGCAGTAATGTACCTCGCCCTTTAAAAAATGATATTGCGGGTGAAATTATATTAAATCATTATGCAACATCTTCTGCTTATGTTGGTTTACACTTTAAACAATATGATAATTTTATTTTTTCTCCAGTTCTTAAAAATAAAATTTTAAATGCTGATGTTTCCAATAAGGGATATGTAACTGTTTATCTTTCTCATTATAGCGATGAAGTAATTAAGAAAACATTGCATCAAATACAAGGAATACGATTCGAAGTTTTTTCTAAAAAAGTGAAACAGGTATCAGTTGATAAGAATATTACTTTTATCCCTATTAGTAATCAAGAGTTTACAAATAGCATGATCAATAGCCTAGGAGTAATTACTGGCGCGGGTTTCGAAACTCCTGCAGAAGCACTGTATTTAGGGAAGAAATTATTGTGTTTGCCAATATTAGGACAATATGAGCAACTATGTAATACTGAATCTTTAAAAGAATTTGGTATTTCTGTAATCAATAAAATAGAGAATAATTTTCATTTAAAAATTGAAAATTGGTTGAATAGTCAAGCCCCAACTCAATTAGCGCTTACCAATTCTACCTACGAAATTGTACAACATACGATCGAGTTGGCACGAAGCTTACAAACTAAAAATACGCCCGAGCATTTATTATCTGAGGATGATTTTCAAGTGATGTTTTAGGAAATATTATACCATTCAATTTTCTCCCGCTAAAAGAATTTGCCATGCTTCAGCAGCTTTATTTTGATTGAGTAATTCCGCTGCATAAATATGCAATTCTTTTTCCATTTCAATTGGATTGATGGAATAATATTGGATGATATTTTTTAATCGATCATCATGAAAAGTTGGATCTACCAATGGTTCTTCTTTTACATTAGCTAACTGACCTAAATTGTTTCCGCTAAGTATATAACTGTTACGAATGCTTGCCGGTAAATTATCTACGCCAATACCTAATTCTGTATTTGGCTTTGCTACTTTAAATAAATTAGTGCCATCAATTTTACTATACCAATCGCCACCCATTCTTGCAACATGATGAATTTTAGTTTGATCAATCATTGTTTTATCTGCATTCAAAATAGATTCATCTACATGAATACACAAAACTTCTGCAATTACTAATTGCCCTGCACCTCCATTTTCTCCCAAACTTTTAACTTCATTTACCTTACACTCTAATTTAATTTTTGCTTCTTTAACCATTGGGGGTTTAACTATAGAGGAAGCTTCTTTTGTAAAACCAGCTTTAATAAATTCATCTACTCCTTTGGGAAATTCGCAACTAGATAAACTCATTTGTTGCACCATATTATAATCCACCATATTAATTACCACTTCTGGAATTTCTATAACATTTTCTAAAGTATGTTTCAGTGTATTGTTTCTCCCTCTTCGGGAAGGAGAAAAAATAACGATTGGTGGATTAGAAGAAAATAGATTGAAGAAACTAAATGGACTTAAATTAACATTACCTGCTTTATCAATCGTACTAGCAAAACAAATTGGTCTTGGTGCAATGGCATGTTGCAACCAAGCTTGTTTTTCCATAAAAGTTAAATCAGCTAAATCAATCCTCATATTTTCTTTTTTGCTAAAATAGAAAATTCAGTATCGTCTTTTATAATGGTATTGGTGAGCTTACCAATACCTTCAATTTCCATTTCAACTACATCACCTGCTTGAAGCCATTGTTCAGGGTAGTTAGGATCATTTAGTTTTCCTGTTCCATTTAATTCTAAAAAGCAACCTGTTCCTACAGTACCACTTCCTATTACATCTCCCGGATGAATATCAACTCCATAAGCACATCGCTCAATGATTTCAGCAAATGTCCAATCCATTTGTGCAACATTACCCTCGCTAACTTGAATTCCATTAACCCAACATTTCATGCTTAGATTCCAAGCTTTACCAGTATGACCTTCTTTGCATGGAACTTCAAATTGTTCTAATTCATCTAATGTAACCAAGCATGGCCCTATTACTGTAGAAAAATCTTTTCCTTTTGCTGGTCCAAGGTTTAATAACATTTCTTCCATCTGCAATCTTCGTGCACTCATATCATTCATAATCATTAATCCCCCAATATAATTATCCGCTTCACTGGCTTGAATGTTTCTTCCTGGCTTACAAATAACAATAGCTGCCTCTAACTCAAAATCTAATTTTTCAAAATGGTCGGGCATACATTTTATATCACCTGCACCTTGAATACTATGGTGGTTAGTAAAATAAAATATTGGATATTGATCAAATTCAGGAATCATTTCTACTTTTCTATTTCTCCTTGCGGCTGCAACATGTTGCCTAAATGCATATCCATCTCTACATGAAGTTGGAAATGGAATAGGGGCAAGTAAATGAATATCTTCTAAAGCAATTCCATTGTTGTTGCTAATTCTACCACTTTTAATAGCTGCTTCTGTTTGTTGGGCAATCGGAAAAAGATCATCCCAATACTGCAAAAACATATTCATGCTATTGGGCAATTCTGGATGCATTAAATCGCAATCGAATAGTAAATCATTTACTAAAAAGGCTAGTTGATCGCGCCCTTCGGTCATGTAAGAAACAAGCTTCATCGTATAGTTATTTGTTACACGAAAATAGGTAAATTGACTGCATTATCAGTTGTATATTTATTGCATAATCTTTCTGCAATGCTCAAAATTGTAAGTAATTTTTTATGCTGCCTTTTTTACGGTGGTTTATTATTTGGAAGCGACAGTACTTGGATAAGAATTAACCAATTAGGGTATTTGCCAAAAGGCAGCAAAGTGGCAGTTTGGTGCAGCAAAGATTT
>JAYTXG010000001.1:0-4431 GCA_043743375.1 Sphingobacteriia bacterium | reverse complement strand
CAACCTACAAAAGTTAATACAAGAGATGATGAATTTAGAACAAATATTTGGTTAGGCACTGCCGATAAATTTTATTTTAGCAGAACTAGTCGTGATATAAAAAGAATTGATGTTGGATTGGTTGATGTGAAATTAGCAACAGCAAAAACCTTGATTGAAGAAAAACTAAATACGTATGTTGAAATACGTAGAATTGGATTAGTAAATGAAGGAAAGGAATTAATTCAATGGAGTGAAGATGATGGATGGGGACATTTTTATTTATACGATGAAAATGGCAAGCTAAAGAATCAAATCACTTCTGGGTCATGGCATGCAGAAGATATTTTGGGAATTGATGAAAAAAACAGGGTACTATATTTTTCCGCAAATGGCAAAGAAGCTGGAGAAAATCCATACTACCTGCATGCTTATAGGGTAAATTTTGATGGCACTAGTATGAAATTACTTAATACTGGCGACTTTGATCATGTTGCATCTATGGACGATAATAAAAAGTTTTTTATAAATAATTTTTCTCGCGTTAACACAATTCCTAAATCGGTATTATTTGCAAATGATGGAAGAAAAATAATGGATTTGGAAACTGCCGATTTATCGAATCTTTTTGCTGCGGGTTATAAGTTTCCGGAAATATTTAAAGCAAAAGCAGATGATGGTATTACCGATTTATATGGAGTAATTTATAAACCTTTTGATTTTGATAGCACAAAAAAATATCCAATAGTAGAATATGTTTATCCAGGCCCACAAACCGAAGCCATGAATACGAGCTTCAGTAAAAGCTTAGATCGTACTGATCGATTGGCTCAAATTGGTTTAGTTGTAATTACATTAGGCAATAGAGGCGGTCACCCTAGTAGAAGTAAGTGGTACCATAATTATGGATATGGTAATCTACGCGATTATGGGTTGGCTGATAAAAAAGCAGTAGCAGAACAATTAGCTGATAAGTATAAATTTTTAGATATAAATAAAGTAGGAATACATGGTCATTCTGGTGGTGGATTTATGAGTACTGCTGCTGTATTGATGTATCCCGATTTCTTTAAAGTGGCTGTTTCATCTGCAGGTAATCACGATAATTCTATTTACAATCGTTGGTGGAGCGAAAAACACCAAGGCGTTAAGGAAATCATCAGCGAAAAAGGCGATACAAGTTTTTTATACAACATCGATAAAAATCCTGATTTAGTAAAAAATTTAAAGGGTAAACTATTATTATTTCACGGCGAGATTGATAATAACGTTCATCCTTCTAATACAATGCGTGTAGTAAATGCGTTGATTAAAGCAAATAAACGTTTTGATATGAAATTATTACCAACCCAGCGTCATGGTTTTGGGGATATGGCTGAGTATGTTTTTTGGGGAATGAGTGATTATTTTGCTAAATATTTGATAGGCGATAATACAGAACGCCCAGTTGATTTGGAGGAAATGAATCGAGAAGTGGAACAATCAGGCAATAAGAAAAAACAGTAATAAAGTATAGAAATTCCTTAATTCATTAATCACCTGAACTTGTTCAATATTTAATTGTATTGTAAACACAATAGGAGTGTTATATTGTTAATTATAGACTCTTTTGATTAAAAAATTGCAATTAAAGACTGTATTTTTGTAAAATAGTTGAATATTTAAAATTGTTTTGATGGCTGCAAGAACCGATCTTTTTCAATCTCCAGATTATTTCATGTTAGATGATTTGTTAACAGACGAACACAAATTGATTCGTGAAACGGTGCGTAATTATGTGAAGAAAGAAATATCACCCATCATAGAAGACTATGCTCAAAGAGCTGAATTTCCTCAACAAATTATTAAACAGATGGGAGATTTGGGTTGTTTTGGCCCAACTATTCCAGAACAATACGGTGGTGGTGGATTAGATTATATAAGTTATGGTTTGATGATGCAAGAACTTGAACGTGGCGACAGTGGAGTAAGAAGTACAGCAAGTGTTCAAGGTAGCTTAGTAATGCATCCCATTTATGCTTACGGAAATGAAGCGCAAAGAAATAAATACCTGCCTAAATTGGCTTCTGGCGAATGGTTGGGTTGTTTTGGTTTAACAGAACCTGATCATGGAAGTGATCCTGGAGGAATGCTCACCAATTATAAAGATGCAGACGACCATGTAATTCTTAATGGAGCTAAAATGTGGATTAGTAATGCGCCTTTTGCTCAGGTTGCTGTTGTTTGGGCTAAAAACGAAGCAGAAGAAATTAGAGGAATTATTGTTGAAAGAGGAATGGAAGGATTTTCAACTCCTACAACTCATGGTAAATGGAGTTTGCGAGCTAGTGCAACTGGTGAATTGGTTTTTGATAATGTAAAAGTGCCCAAAGAAAATATATTACCAAATATAAAAGGATTAAAAGGTCCATTAGGTTGTTTAACTAAAGCCCGATATGGAATTGCTTGGGGGGCATTAGGTGCTGCGATGGATTGTTATGATACAGCATTGCGATATAGTAAAGAAAGAATTCAATTTGGTCGCCCTATTGGGGGGTTCCAACTTCAACAGAAAAAACTGGCTGAAATGATTACTGAAATATCCAAAGCACAATTATTGGTATGGAGAACAGGCGTTTTAATGAATGAAGGAAAAGCTACTCCACAGCAAGTGAGTATGGCCAAAAGAAATAGCTGCGAAATTGCCACCAATATTGCCCGTGATGCACGTCAAATGCTTGGTGGTATGGGTATTACAGGAGAATACAGTATTATGAGGCATATGATGAACTTAGAAAGTGTAATTACGTATGAGGGAACTCATGACATTCACATTTTAATTACAGGAATGGATATTACTGGAATTAATGCCTTTAAATAAGGACTAACTTGATAATACACAATTAACTAATTTAATATTGTGAAAATTTTCTTAATAGGAATGATGGGTAGTGGTAAAAGCTATTGGAAACAGTTTCTTTCAAAACAATTAAAAACTGGTGGGTACGACCTTGATTTTATTATTGAAGCTCAGGAAGAAAAATCTATCAATGAAATATTTCAAGAAGATGGAGAAGACTCTTTCAGAAAAACAGAAGCTAAGCTCTTGCGTTGGTTTGCCGAGAAAAAAACGTTTATACTTGCAACGGGTGGAGGAACTCCTTGTTTTCATGAGAACATGAAATGGATGAAAGAGCAAGGAGTAACTATTTGGATAGATGAATCTGTTGAAGTGTTAACCGAAAGATTATTGAAAGAAAAAAGTCATCGCCCATCAATTAGTCAATTAAAAAAAGCAGGTATCACTGAATTCCTTACCACTAAATACAACGAACGTAAGCCATACTATTCTCAAGCAACTCATCATTTAAAAGGGGAAGAAATCAACCTTAAAAACTTTAAAAAAATAATCAATCAACATGTATAAACCTTTTATTATTACTGCATTATTATTGGGCGCATTGGCAGTTTTATTAGGTGCTTTCGGAGCTCATGGACTAAAAACATATGGTAATGAACAATTATTATCAACATTTGAAACAGCAGTTAAATACCAATTTTTTCATGTTTTTGCGCTTGCATTAACTGGTATTTTATACAAGGAGTTTTCCATAAAAGGAATACTCTTCGCAGGGAAATTATTCATTATTGGAATCTGCTTATTTTCTGGATCCTTATACCTACTCACATTCTTATCAATCTTGGGCAACACTAAATTTAATTGGATTGGGGTAATTACACCATTAGGCGGACTCCTTTTAACTTCAGGGTGGATTTTGCTAGCTGTTACAATTAGCCGTTACAAACGTTAAGTGGAAAACTGTTCAATTGAAAATCAGTTTTGCACATTGCCCCTTTTGGATCATTTCTGCATATACCATAGCTTATATTTGTTTTCATGGCAAATAGCTTAAAAAAGAAAACGCCACCACCTCCAGATCCTGAATCGCTTATATCTGATAAAGAAGCGGAGGTAACAGTAACGGAAGTGGTAAAAGACGAGCGTACTGCAAAAATTGCTGGTTCAATTAGTTTATTGTTTACGCTTTTCCTATTCATTGCATTTACATCTTATTTATTTACTTGGCAAGAAGACCAAGATAAGGTGCAGCAATTTGGGATTCGCATCTTTGCTAATAATGATGTTCGGGTAACCAATTTGCTAGGTGTACTTGGAGCTTATTGTGCGCATACTTTGTGGTACAATGGATTTGGCTTAGCATCCTATCTTTTTTGCACTTTCTTTTTTATATTAGGAGTAAATTTACTTTTCGGAAAAAAAGTATTTAAACTTCTTCGAAATGTGAAATATGTTTTAGTTGGGTTACTTGTATTTAGCATGAGCTTCGCTTTTGCAACAAAGGGAGCTGATTTTTCTTGGGGAGGTGCAGTTGGAGAATTAGTAAGTGAATGGTTTACAAAATGGATTGGTAATATTGGAACTGGTGCCGTTATCGGACTTGCTTTTTTTTG